>JBOHQZ010000996.1:0-2719 GCA_050732275.1 bacterium | reverse complement strand
GATAAAAACCTCGCGATGAGAAAGAAATTACTTGCATTTCAATATAGCGGATAGAAACAACGCAACTGATAAAAGCTTTTCATCCGTTGCGTTGTTTCTGTCCGTTGGGGTTAATTCTGCTTTATTCATTTGCCGGTTTGAGGCAACGCTTCGCTGAATAGTTGCTCAAGTGTTATAGCCTCTGCTCATCCGACGCCTAAAGGCGTAACTACGAACGATGTTACATTCTGCAGCTCGATTTGTCCATTCTTTCCATCGGAAACAGCCTCGCCCGCGACCGGTTTTTTTGCCAGCCCGTTAAAGGCCCTTTCGGGCCGAATTGCAATTCGTACAGCTCGCGATATTGCGGGCTTTCGCGCAAGAGCTGCTCGTGCGCACCGTAATGCGCCAGTTGCCCGTCTTCCAGCAAAAGATTTTTTTCGGCGGCGGCGATGGTGGAAAATTTATGCGCGATGATGAACGTCGTCTTGCCGCGCGTGAGCCGATGGATCGCCGCGTTGATTTGCGCTTCGGCGCGCGCATCCAAACCCGTCACCGGCTCGTCGAGAATCATCAGCGGCGTGTTGCGAATAATGGCGCGGGCGATGTTGATGCGCTGTTTCTGGCCGCCGGAGAGATTATCGCCGCCTTCGTACATCATGGTATCGTAGCCTGCCGGCATGCGCAGGATGAAATCGTGCGCCTTGGCCAGCATCGCCGCCTCGACAATCTCATCTTCGCTCGCGCCGGCTTTGCCGAAGGCGATATTCTCGCGCACGGTTTGGCGAAACAGCTTCGCGTCCTGCAAAACAATCGTCATTTGATCGCGCAAGGATTTGAGCGTGTATTTGCGCAGATCGTGACCGTCGATCAAAATCTGCCCTTGCTGCGGATCGTAAAAACGCAACAGCAAGCTGATGAGCGTGGATTTTCCCGCGCCGCTGTGGCCGACCAGGGCCACGGTTTCACCCGGCTCGACGGTGAAATTCAGATTCTTTAAAACCTCACGGCCTGTTTTGTAAGCAAAGCTGACGTTTTTAAATTCGATACGGCCTTGGAACGGCAACGCCGGCATGGGGTCCGGATCATCCTGCACAACCATGTCGTTTTCGACCAACTCGAGCAAGCGCTCGCCGGAGACTTGCGATTTCGCCATGCCGAGAAAAAGCTCGCTGAACTTCTCAAAGATGCCGTAGATGTCGCGCATGTAAGCCATGAACACCACCAACGTTCCCGGCAGGATGTCGCCGGTGAGCGCATGACGGCCGCCAAAGTAAAGCACACCGGCGGCGCTCAAGGCCACCAAAAATTCAACAATGCGGCCAAACGTCCGGCTCAAGCTCAGGGCGCGAAGCTGCGCTTTCAAGCTTTCCTGATTGCCGAGATTGAAGCGGACACGTTCCGTTTCTTCCCGGCCATAAGCCTGCACCAATGCCATGGCCGTGACGTTTTCGGCGATGATGGAAGCGATTTTGCCTTCCTGCTTGCGCTTTTTGGTAATGGCCGTTCGCATGCCGCCGCCGAAATATTTGGTGAAAAAATAAATCAGCGGCATCGTACACAGCCCGACGAGGCCAAGGCGCCAATCCAACGCCAGCATCACGCCGGCATAAACCGCAAAGCGCACGACGCGATTGGTCAAATCCTGCGGGAAATCGATCAGCACCTTTTTCATCTCTTTCACGTCCGCAGTCAAGAGATAAATCAGGTTGCCGGACTGGACCGACTCGTGAAAAGACAACGACAGCCGTTGCAGATGCGCGAACACCCGCTCGCGAATATCGACATTAATGCGGTCGCCGGTGGCGGAAATCCAAAACTTGTTGAAGTACGAAAAAGTTGCTTCCAAAAACGCAATGAACATGATCGACAACGCGAGCAACAGCAGCAACAGCTTAGGGTTGCCGGCGTAGAGCGGATTCAGCAAGGAAAAGATTTCCGGCAGCGGTTGCTTCAGAATGAGGTGGTCCAAAATCAGCTTGAGCGGCCACGGCGCCAGCACCGCCACGCCGATCGCTGCGAATAAGCACAAATAGGCCACCGTCAGGGTTTTCCAATACTTTTTGTAATGGCGGCCGAAAACTTTATAAATCCTGACCAGCCCATTGAAATTGAACTTTTCGTGCTCCTCCTTTCTACCCATCCGGCGCAATTTTGAGAGATTGTTGAACAAACTCATGTGCGAGCCTCGTTCCGAACACCATTGTTGGTCAACTCTGCCACCACGTCAGCGCGCCAAGAGTGCCGGCGATCCGCCAGCCGGAAGCGCGACGCCATGGTCTCAATGGCGGCAACGCTCTGTTGCACCATCTGCCCGATTTTTCCCCGCCACCCTTCCTCTTGCAAACGCAAAGCCTTGCAGGCACGACGAAGATAACTCAAACCTTCGTAAAGCGGAATTCTTGCCGCAATTTTTCGATCCATCAAGGAAAAGTATTCTTCAAAAAACGCCTGGATGATCACCTCAATCTCAGGATTCGTCTCCGCCTTGCTTTTCATGAACACCAGCAAATTTCCCAGATCGGTCGCGGGATCGCCGTAACTTAGCACATCGAAATCTATGAGCCAGGCACGGCCGTTTTCCAAGTGAACCTGGCCGAGATGAAAATCGGCATGCACCGGTGTCAACTTAGTGACACCCAACGCCGCTTCGATCTCATAAGCCCGTTTGACGATGTAATCGATCGGCGAGGCCAGCTCCGGACAGGCCAGCGCCAGAAACTCATGCGAAGGATGGCAT
>JBOHQZ010000995.1:0-2722 GCA_050732275.1 bacterium | reverse complement strand
CGAGCCAATATTGCTGAGGAATTTGATCCATCGGTCTTTCGGCCACCTCGGTCACGCCGGAGACGGTGATCCTCCAGCTTGTGGAATCGCTCAACAGCTTGGCGGGATCATTCCGTACCATATTAGTGTTATCGACCGCTTTGACCTTAACCTGATGTATCCCATTTCCCAACGCCGGCGCAGTGACAAGAAAGATTGGCGAAGTTGCGCCACTCACCGCGGTTCCGTTAACGTGCCATTGCATGCTCAATGCATGCGTCGCCGGCTGCAGCGGCACGATGCCGAGCGACACGGATTCCGTGCCCACGAGCGCGATGTTCGTCGCTGCCGGAGAAAACGATTCAATCGGCGGTATCAGCGCATACTTTGATTTCACCAATGTCTCGATGCAAACTTCACAGAAATCCACGCCGAGCGCGCGCATTTTGCAATCGAGCTTGGGGCGGAACCAACCCGTTTCATGATAATGCGCGCCTTCAAAAAGCCCGATGACCGCGGCATATTGTGGCGAGATGGGCGGCGTCGGGATGGGTGTGGTGTTCAAAATCCACGCGCGCCATTTGATAAAATCCCGGCGCGTTTCTTGTGTGGTATTCGGCTCTTCGACATCGGGAAAACCGGGATACGGATCCGAATATTCGTCGCCGAGGCCGGCAAAAGAATGGCCAAGCTCGTGTACGACGATTTCCGGCGCGCTGGTGTTGACCGAAGTGATGGCCGGAAAGCCGCCGGAGCCGCCGTATTGCGGGTCGTTGACGATCATGAGCACGATGTCGTATTCCGGCATCAAGAGCTGCAGCAACGAGTCCACGCGCGTTCTTCCGGCCCCTGCAATCGTGACCAGACGTTGAATGCCGAAACTATCATAGGTGCTGTTGAAAAATGTATCACGAAAAAAATTGCGCGAGGGATGATCCGAGCCGGCCTCCTTTGATGCCACCGAAATGGCAAAGGCATTGAAATAGCTGCCGTACTCTTTCAAAGGTTGCGAGTTGAGTAGCTTGTTCAACAGCGTGCTCGCATCCGTTAAATATTGGGAAAGCTGTTGGCTGGTGTAGCCCTCCGAAAATATAACGATGTTGATGCGCTTGGCCGTCGCGCCATTGTTCAAAAGGGTTTGAATCGTTGCTTGCGAAAACAGACAGCGAGGCGGTACGGCGAGCAAGCAAAACATGGCGAGCGATGCCGCTAGTTGAAGCCGTTTCATTTTGTCTCACCTCCGCTCATTTGCAACAAAATGCTGCCGAGGGGCCGGCGCAAAATTTTCTGCCGATTTTGATCGGCCGGCGATCCCACGCGGTAGAATTCTATTCGGTGCGCTTCTGGCTTGAACGGCATGCGCAGCGTAAATTCGGCTTCCTGGTGCGTGACATATTTGATTTTGATCCGGCCGGAATCTGCCGAATCAATATATTCAATGCGCTGCACTAATGGGTCCTCCATGGCGCCGCGCCATAACGATTTCCCGGACGATGACACGACCTCATAATAAATTTCGCCGCGCGTTTCACTGCCGCGCCTCTGCTTAACCGCGCCCGGCCGGGTGTTCAATTTCACTAATGTGATGGTGTCATTCTTCATTTTGAAATGAAGAAAAACGATTTGGGCGGCGCTTGACGATTGCGCCTTGGCCGGGCTCGCTCCAGGCGGCATGGCAAGCATGATGGCGAAAAACATAACGCCAAATCCTAAACAAGTCGTCTTAAATTTCATCATCATCGCCTTGATTGCAGAGAATTTCCGAGTCCACGCGCGCATCGCGGACAAGAAAGTCCGCGCTCCTTTTTAGCGCACTCGCGCGGCGATGCGCGCCACGATAGCTCCGATAGAATCTTCGCTGTGGGGATCGTATTTATCCGCATAATTCAAGCAGGCTGCGCCGATGCAATCATCCTCGCAAGTCGAGCAGCCCGGATTGAGGCCGGCCTGGCCGTATTTGCCGCGCAGGTCGAGCAATTCCTGCACTTGCTCCCTGGGAAGAAGCTTTTCGCCGCCAAGCTGGCGGGAAATGAACAGAATGTGGGCATAATGTTCCAGGCGCTCCATTTTGTAGTACGCATCCCACAAATCCTTCCCCACCGTTACCGCGCCGTGATTGGCGAGCAAAAATGCGTCGTTGTGGTGCACAAACGGCCGGAGCGTTTCCGGAAGTTTGTGCGTGGATGGCGTGCCATAAGGCGCCAAAGGAATCGAGCCAAGCGTGACGATGATTTCCGGTGTCACGCATTCTTCAAAAGAAATTCCCGCCACGGCAAAACCGGTGGCATGAAGCGGATGTGCGTGAACCACCGCCTGTGCTTCCGGTCGCTCGCGGTAAATGAAGAGGTGCAGCAAAATTTCGGATGAGGGCTTGCCGCTGGAAAGCGGCTGGCCGTCGAGATCGACGATGACCATGCTCTCCGGCGTCATGAAACCTTTGCTCACACCCGTTGGTGTGGTGAGAATGCGCTCCGCGTCCAGCCGCGCGCTGATGTTGCCGTCGTTTGACGCGACAAAATTTTTTTCATACATCCGCCGGCCGATCTCGCAGATTTGCTGGCGGAGGGAGGCTTCGGTCATCATCACAATCCCAATGCTTGCCTCAATACTTTTTCCACGCCTTGCAAATCTGGCGCGCTCAATGACCCAACCTTGCCGCCAATTTGATTTTGCTCGATAGTCACCAATGTGCATCTCACAACTGATGGTGCGTGTAATCCAGCAACTGTCCAGTCGTTGAGCC
>JBOHQZ010000994.1:0-2729 GCA_050732275.1 bacterium | reverse complement strand
TTGCCAGCTCCTCACGCAAATGGGATATTTCTGTTTCCGCCGCCGCCGCCTTGGCTTCCGCCGCCTGCCGTGCGGCTAATTCTTGAGCCGCTTTGGCTTCCGCCGCCGCGGCTTTCGCCTCCGCTTTTCGGCGAACGGCTTCGGATTCTTCATGCGTGAGCAAACGCAGGCCGGTGTTGCGGTCGTAGAGGCGCAACCGCCCTTGTTCGACCACTAAATCGACATCAAGCACCTGGCTTTGCAGGCGTGAGCCGATAATCGGAATGTACTCGCCGTCATTCAGCCGAAATCCACGCAACTGCCCTTTGATCACTTCGCCGGTCGGATCAAACACGTAATATTCTCGCACACCCAGATTAGCGTAGAGCACGCGCTTGTTGCCGAGATCTTCCAATTTCGTGCCGGTGGAAATCAGCTCGATAATCAAATCCGGCACTTTGCCTTCTTCTTCGATGTTGTAGTAGCGCCGCTCTTTGTTTTCCACATCCAGCACCACAAATATATCGGGCGCCACCGATTGACGTTCGTCGGCGTCATCACGATAATAAACAAAAGTATTGCCGCTGGCATAACGCCGCGGGTGGGGGCGAAGGTGCTCGCGAAGCTCGTCGAGCAAATCGACCATTTGGTTGCGATGGGTATCGGTTTCGGCCATGGGCTTTCCGTCCGATTCTGGCAGCCGCTCCGGCGGATAAGCGTCCAGCCTCCGGAGTGCTTGTGTGTTTGTGGTTGCCATGATTTTCACCTGAGAATGAATGCGATGTTGCATACGAGGGAAAATAGCTAAACTTTTTGCCAAAGTCAAGCGCTTTGCCTTTTGCTTTTTGCCTTTTGCTTTTTATGTTCTGCCCCTCGCGTTCTGAGCTTGGCAACGAGCCGGTTGGCAACGACACCCACGACCGAATAATCCTGATATACCGCGTGGCCGTTCTTCACCATTTCGTCGTTCACGTTCACCCAGGCCTCGCCTTGCTGCACGAAAATTTCCGCAAGATAGCGGCCGTATTTTTCCTGCTTGTCTTTGATGGTTTGCAGATGGATTTCCTTTCCCGCGATCATCCCTCTGAGAAAATCCCGCGCCGCAAGACCGGCCGGTTTTTGCACGCCCGTCAGTTCCGGCGCATTAATGCGAAACAAGCGAAGCTTTTCACCATGAACCCACGTGCGCATGCCGAGATCGATATCGACTGTACAGGTGTCGCCGTCGTAAACCGAAACGACGTTGGCTTTGTAATTGTAAAGATGCTCGTGCATGCAAAAGCCCTTCGATGAAATTCCGGAGTTGTTATGGAACGATTCGTGTAACGTGTATTGCTCTTCGTTTCAAAGACCGTTACACGTCACACGTTTAATGCACGCGCGTGACATATTCGCTGTACACGAATTTGGGCGAATTCTTTTGGTCGTGACATTTTACGCAGGTCGCTTCGGTCGTCTTGGCGAAATTGTTGGTTTGGTCGTCGGCGCGAACGTGATAGCCGGAGCGGCCGTGGCACATCTCGCAGCCGACGCTGGCCAAATAGGGCCGGTTGTTTTTGAGGTCATAGCCGGTTTGCTCGCCGAAACCCACGGTATGGCAGCGCAGGCATTCTGAATTTTGGGCTTCGCCTTTCTGCGCCAGCGTTTCGAGGGCGTGGGCGTGCTTGCTAGCGCGCCACTTGCTATAAATATCTTCGTGGCAAAGCTTGCAAACCTCGCTGCCGACAAACATGTTGTCAGTGGCCGCCAGCACATTTTGCAGCTCGGGTTGTGGCGGCGGCTCGACCGGCCTTGCGGGAGGCGGAGGTGGCGTCGCCGAAGACTGGCTGCGTTTCAAAAAACTTTCTCGAATCGGCGCGGCTTTGGGCGAATCCGGCAAGCGATCATCCAAAATAATTTGATTGAACGTCGCCGTGCGCGCGCCGGCCTTTTTGCTTTTCTCCAAAGTGATCACGCCCACTTCACGGCCGCGATCGCCGGGGCCGACCACGATGCCGCCGGCATCATTGGTCTGAACTTGATTCAACGGTTGTGCCGTCCAGTGTGAAAGCAGCCAGAGATCGACTTCCGGAAAGCCCTGCCGCAGTTCCAACACCTCTTTGGCCGGGCCGTGATAGATGACCACGAGAACGTCGGCTTTTTTCTGGCGCAAATCTTCCAATTGCGCTTGGAGAAAGACTTTCGGCTCCTTCGGCTCGAGCGCGTGGCCTTGTTGCAAAAACGAGGAAACCGTCTCGACGATGCCGACGCGCCCCGCTTTTCGCTGAATCACCAGGTTGGGCGCCGCGCCGAGATCGGCCACCGGCTTGAGATTGCCGCTGAGCAATACCGATTTGGCCCCGTTCGCCGCAACCTCCGTAAAAAATGCCGGCGACAGATCGCGCTCGCCAACGCCGATGGCGTCGTAACCGAGCGCGTGCATGGTTTTGAATATTTCGGCGGTTTTCCATACGGAGGGGCCGACGGTGGTTTCGCCGAAATCGCCGCCGTCCACCATGATCAATTCGGGATAAACATGCCGTAAGCTATCGATGACTGTAATGCGCTTGGCCAGACCGCCACGCCTGCTGCCGCTTCAGCCACACGGCTCGTGATAGCCCACCGCATCACTGGTATATAAAACTTGAACTTTGACCGGCTTGTCCGCCGCCGGCGATTTTGGATGTGGCCAGCTCCAACCCAGCAGCGCGAGAAGCGCCGCGCCTCCGAAGAGGCAAAGCTTCGTGTCATTTCGCATACGCCATCTCTTT
>JBOHQZ010000993.1:0-2729 GCA_050732275.1 bacterium | reverse complement strand
GATGGCAACAAACTCTTTTTCATCTCTAATCGGCCGGTGGATAACAACCCGAAAAAGGATTATGACGTTTGGGTTGTTGAAAAGACGAACGGCGGCTGGAGCGCACCGAAAAATCTCGGCGCCCCCGTCAACAACGACGCCGATCAATTTTATCCCTCCGTCGCCGCGAACGGCACGCTGTATTTCAGCACTATTAAGCGCGAAGAAAAAAGCGGATTTGATCTTTGTCGTTCAAAATTTGTTGATGGCAAATATGCCGAGCCGGAGAAATTGAGCGACGCCGTCAATTCGCAGTTCGCGGAAATCGACGCCTGCATCGCGCCGGACGAGAGCTTCATCGTTTTCGCCAGTTACAATCGTCCGGAGGAGCTCGGCCGCGGCGATCTTTACATCAGCTTCAATCAAAACGGCGTGTGGACGCCGGCCAAGAACCTCGGCGAGAAGATCAATTCCAACGCGCGCGAGTATTGTCCCATTCTTTCGCCGGACGGCAAATATTTTTTCTTTACCAGCTTCCGCGGCTTTGCGGATAAGCCTCCGGAAAAACCTTTGAGCTACGAGCAACTCATGCGCAATTTGCGCAGTCCTCGCAATGGCATGGGAAACATTTATCAAATCGACGTGGAAGTTTTGCACTCACAGCGCCAGACCAGCGGGCTTTGAGCGGAGTACATAGTATGTGGAGTTTTTCTTTATGGCCAACGGATAAAAAGGCGACCAACGGATTTAGAGAAGAAGCATTTTAAATTCCACACGGATTGAAGGTACGCGCCGATAATTTATCAAAAAAATCAGTGGGTTTCTTCAATCCGTGGGAAGGCAAAGAGGTGCTACATGAATTGATGATCTTTGACGCTTTATTGTTGAAACTGTTTTTTATCCGTTGGTCGTTGTTTAATCCGTTGGGCAAATCTTTTGTTTTTCGGCCTAACTGTTTGGGCTTTGTATGGAGAATCCGTATGCTCAAAAACTACTTCAAAATCGCTTTCAGAAATTTGCTGAAGCACAAGGGCTACTCTTTCATCAATGTCGTGGGCTTGGCTATCGGCATGGCGTGTTGTATACTCATTCTGCTCTGGGTGCGCGATGAGCTGAGTTACGACATGTTTCATCCCGAAGCCGACCGCATTTATCGCGTCGTGCAGGAGCAGCGCTTCAGCGGCTCGGTGCAGCAGGTGGCGGTCGTTGCCGCGCCGCTCGCGCCGGCTTTGGCGAACGACTATCCGGAAGTCGAAATTGCCGTGCGCATTCGGCCGCGCGCTCAATTGGTGAGCTTCGGTGAAAAGAAATTTTTCGGCGAACGCATTGCGTATGCCGATTCGAACGTTTTCAAGCTTTTCGCGTTTCCGTTGTTACGCGGCGATCCGGAGACGGCGCTGGCAACACCTCGCTCCGTCGTGCTCACCGCAAGCATGGCCAAAAAATATTTCGGCGATGAAGATCCCATGGGCAAAGTTTTAAAATTCGATAATCGCTCCGAATTTGCGGTTACCGGCGTGATGCAGGACATGCCATTCAACTCGCACATCCGCGCTGATGCCATTGCCACGTTTTCGGTATTTAACAACGAGCCGTGGATCAACAATTGGGGCGTCAATCTTTTGTGGACGTATATTCGTTTGAAAAGCGGCGCTGCACCGCAGGCGCTCGATCAAAAGCTGCCGGAGTTCACCAGAAAATATCGTGGCGAAGAAACGCCGGCCAACATTTCATATTATTTGCAGCCGCTGCAGGATATTCATCTGCACTCGCGCATGGTGGCCGAAATGAGCGCCAACGGTGATATGGCTTACATTTATATCTTTTCGGCAGTGGGCGTTTTCATTCTTTTGATTGCCGCCAGCAATTATATGAATCTCGCCACCGCCCGCGCAACACAGCGCATGAAAGAAGTCGGCCTGCGCAAAGTGCTCGGCGCATATCGCCTGCAATTGATCAGGCAATTTCTCGGCGAATCGCTGCTCCTGTCTTTTCTGGCGCTGCTGTGCGCCGTCGTCGTGGTCGAGCTTGTGCTGCCGGCGTTCAATGAGTTTGCCGGAAAAAGTCTGGCTTTGAGTTACCGTACCGATGTTCTTATTTTGACGGCGTTGCTCGGTGTTTGCGTGCTGGTTGGTGTGATGGCCGGATCGTATCCCGCGTTCTTTCTCTCTGCCTTTCAACCGGTCGCCGTTCTGAAAGGAGTTTTAAAATCCGGCCCGCGCGCGGCGCTGTTCCGCAAAGTGCTGGTGGTCTCGCAATTCGGCATTTCGATTATCTTGTTGGTCGGGACGATGGTGGTTTTTCAACAATTAAGTTTTGTCAAATCGCAGCACCTCGGTTTCAATAAAGAACATTTGATCGCGATCAACGTGCGGGATCGCTCGCTGTCCGGCAAAACCGAGATGGTCAAATCTGAGCTGCTGAAAACTCCTCAAGTTGTGAGCGCGACAGCCACCTCAAATTTTATCGGGCGATTTTTTGGGCAAACCACGTTTCAACCGGAAGGTGATGATCAAAATGAATGGCTGATGTCCGAGCTGTATATTGATGCAGATTTCATCAAAGCCATGGAAATGCAAATCGTCGCCGGCCGCGATTTATCGCATGATATCGCGAGCGATTCAACGGAAGGTTTTATTGTGAATGAAACGGCCGTCAAAACCATGGGATTGAAAGCGCCGGAGGAAGCGTTAGGCATGCGGCTGCAACGCGGCGACGACCGCAAAGGCCCGATTCTCGGCGTGATAAAA
>JBOHQZ010000992.1:0-2735 GCA_050732275.1 bacterium | reverse complement strand
CTTTGGCGCCGTGGCGATCCAGGGCGACGCCGCGGATTTCCTTTTTCTGAACGTGCTGCCGGAAAGCCCGGTCGACCCAGTTCTTCACTTTTCGTATACGGGCTTTGAGTGCCTTTCCCAAACCGCTGGCTTTGCCATCGGTGCTTTCTTCCGTCAAGCCGAGTATGCCATAAGCTGAGTCGCTATCGCCCTCCAAAAGCTGCGCCGCCTGCAACAGCGCCTCATCGGTTTTCTTTTGATATAAAGCCGCTTTCTGCGGCTCCGCGTTGATCATCATTTGATAAAGCATGGCCAGGTTCAGATAAGTGCCCCGGCTGTGGCGATTGAGCAGCAGGGCTTTGTTATAAGCTCTCTCGGCCTCGGCAAAGCGGCCGGTAATAAATTCAAGATTACCGAGATTGTTCCACGCCGGCGCGTTGGCGGAATCCAGCAAAAAGATTTTTTGAATTTGCACTTTCGCCCGCGCATATTCGTCGTTTTGCCCGAGCAAAACCGCACAAATATTCCGCGCTTTGACCGCCTCGAAGCGAGGCAAAGTGGGCGCGTTGAGTTCGAGAATATCCTCGACTTTTTGCAGCCATTTGTCTTTCACCGCTTCCAAAGCCGCGAGATCGTTTTGCAGGGCTGAAGTAAAATCAGGAAGAGGGATTGGATTGCACGGGATACGCAGAATATCTGTCGGGATGGGCGGGTACTTCGCCTGGCACGCCGCCACTTCGTGTATTTTGCAGGTGGTATCGTATCGTGCGGTCGCGGCGGCCCACGCTTCCGCGAAGCCGTCGCTGGGAATCATCGTCGTCTCAACCGGTATCCACAACGTGCCGCGGTGCTCGATAAATTGGCTCGGCGCGATCGGCAAGCTCCGGCGCTGCGAGGTGTCGATTTGCGTATCGAACATCATGAAAAGATGGCCGGGAGCGCTGACCAACGCCGTCGGCAGACCCGCGCTTTGGAGCAAGCTGGCATAGAGCACGGAAAGGTCGTCGCAATCGCCGACGCTTTTGCACAACAGCTCGGCGGGATATTGGATCGTGTCCAGGCGATAATGCAAGCCATTGGCAGTATCAGCCAGCGAGGGGAACGGCGTCACCGCGTCGAGATGATACGTAAGGCCATAAGCTTTCAGCGCATTGAAAATGGTGAGTGCCTCGGCCATATTATACCGGAAGAACCAGGGCGCTTTGCTGGTGTCGAGCTTGACGCGGCGAACCTGGGCAAGAAACGCTTCCACGCGGGGATCGTCAAACGTGACGAATGCCGCGGCTTTGCCGGGATCATCCCAGGTCAAATAATTTTTTCCACTCAGGGCAAAATCCACCGCCGCGGAGGTCGTGTGCTGATTGCGAAAATACTCGTAAGTCACTTTCACTTCTCCGGTCAAGCGGCTCTCGATGGCGTCAAGTATGGCGGGATCGAAGGCGGCGCGCAAAGGAAAATCAATCGGCCGGCCGGGCGGGATCATCACGGTGTTCGCGGACTGCGGCCGCATGTAGCGGTTGGTGCGAAAGGTGATGGCAGCAACCAGCGTGTCGTCGGAAACATTCTCCAGCTTGATCGAGCCGAAATCGGCGCCGGTTTGTGCGTAGTTGCGATAGAGCGAGGCAAACACATTGTTGATCTGCGCGCGGACGATTCTGATCTTGCGGGGATTGGCTTTAAGAATCAGCGAGCCGCCGAATTGCGCGTTGGTGTTCGGCAGTATCGGCGCATCGGTGAGCGCATAATCGACGTTTACCGCCGGAAGTTCCTTGAGCGTTTTCTTGAAGCCAAGGCCAAATGAGAATGTGGGATTTTCACCGGTGTGAAAATCTTTTTGCACGCCGGCGCGAATGGCCAAAGTGCGCGCCAGCCAAAATTCCCAGCCGAAATGAATGCGGTCGTCAAAATCCAATGCCAGCACCGGATCGGAAAGCGGGAATTTGCCGCCGGGCCAATCGGCAAAAGGCCGGTAACTGAAGCCCCAGCGGATATTTTGGGATTGCACCGGTTCTTTTTCACCGCGCGCGTGCTTCACTTCGGTGCCGCCGCCGTCTTGCACCACGAGGCCAAATTGAAGGCCATTCACCTTATCAGACAGCGCGCCGATATTATAAAGGAAACCCCAATCCCATCCCCAGCCTTTGGCATCGAGTTCGGCGCGATCATCCCAACGGCCGTCGAGCTGCAGATATTTGAGATTGGCGCCGATGCTGAAATCTCGCAGGTATGGCACGGTTCGCGGCGGCCGAAAGGCGAGCGAGAAATTGAATTGATCGCGCATGAATTGCAGCTTGTCGACGGGATCATCATCGAGGAGGTGAATGCCGAACCAATCCACGCCAAAGGACAAATAATCGGTCAGTTCCGGGATAAAATAAATTCGCGATAGAAAACTGGCGTAGTAACTGTTGAGGCCGAGGCCGAACAGATCGGCATACGCAAAGCTCGCTTGAATGTGTTCCATGCCGGCCAGCCCGGCCGGGTTCCAGGCGATGGCGTTGCCGTCGTCCGCGATCGCCACAAAAGCATCACCCATACTGCGCGGCCGCGCGCCAACCGGAATCTGGCTGCGAACGTCGGACATTTGCGCGAAAACGGCGTCGGCGAAGAAGAGCAGAAAGACAAGCGCGAAAAGATGAAAAAAGATTTTATGACAAAATGATTTCATTATAAAGCATTCCCTTGCTTATTGGACGGAATTCACGATACTCGTTCGGAGTGCAACGCTTCAGCGTTGCTCTGCAATGCTTTAGCAT
>JBOHQZ010000991.1:0-2745 GCA_050732275.1 bacterium | reverse complement strand
CCGGGTTTCATGATGCCGATCTCAATACCGAGATCGCGGGCACGGCGGCGAGAGGCGTTTTCGCCGGCGCCGAGCATTGTGGCCAACGACACAAGCGTCATCACACACCACGCTCCAGTATGCGAAAAAAATCGGGTTGGCAAAAAAGTTGTCGCTTGTCGAGCCATGTTTCTTTTTTAATGTAATCAATCGTCTGAGCAAAAGCAAATTTTTTTGTCAATTAAAATTTTCCTCTTGACTTTTTGGGAGATTCTTGTAAATTGATGTTGGTTCGAATTGACATCGCATCAAAAATTGAAAGCTTCCCTGCTTCAGGTGGATGGGATAGATTCAAAGAGCCAACACCTTCATCTTGGGAACTTAGCTCTGTGCGTGTATTACAAGCCTCATTCCCCAATGAACGTTGAGGAATCCAGTGGAAGTAAAAAACGTTCAGGCGGTGCCCACCGTGTGCAAACACGGCCCTTTGAAGGCCCATCTCGGAAGCAGGGACTTTTATTTTGTTCCAATAAAAAAACCGATTTGGCCGATATGGCGTCAAATCGGTTTTTCTATTTGCGGAACTTTTGCAGCTCACCAAGACCGGGGTTACGCGATGGCAACCACAGGCTCTTGCAGTCTTTGCAGGCCGTCGGCAACCGAGGACGTGGCGGTGATCAGCGTGCCAAGCTGCATACGATTGAAAATATCTAGCATGACGGGCTGCAGATTGGCCACGAGAAAAGGGCGCTGCTGTTTTTGCAGAGAATCGTGCGTGGCAATAATGACACCCAACCCCGCGCTGTTCATCACGCTGACCTTCCCCAAATCCAACATAACCGGGCCGCGGCCATGGGCCAGAACGTCGTTCAGCTCCTCGCGAAATTCTTCCACAACTTTTAAATAAATCCGGCGAGCGAGCACTTCTGCAATCGTCACTTCGCCTTCCTGACGGACTGTAAGCGTTGAATAGTTTGGCATAATATTCACTCTCGCGATCAATAATTTCTTGTTGCTAATTGCTCGTTGCTGGTCACTGGTTGTTTGTCACTTGCTGCTGGAAAATTAGCAACCAGCATTCAGACTCAAATCGCCGCTCGCTGCGGATCGAATTCGAATTGTGGACAGGAATCGTCCAATTTGATGCGGTTCTTGCTCAAGCCGCAGCGATAGACGAAAACGCCTTTGCCGGAGGGATCGAGAAACGTTTCCCGATGCCGGCACCATTCGCAAATACGTTTATAGTTTACGCCGGCTTGTCGAGAAGGTTGCAAATCTCCTTCCACAATCAGGCTGGATTTGGACAGGGCTGCAACCTGCTGCATGCGCTTGTAGATGTCCAACACGTGCCGGAGCATCAGCTTGATTTTGATCATCGCCCAAACCTGCAAGAGAAACAGCAGCGCAAACAGCGACAAAAGAATGTAATAGTGCAGATGCGTCGAAAAATTCTCGGGCATGTTAGAGTCCTTTATCGTTCCACGGCCAAACTTTTGCTCCCAAGCCGCGGCCGCTCGTCGTCTCGCCTTTAGGCGTCGCGGCTTCAAATTGACTCGACGCGCTCATGTCGTCGTTCCCAAGCTACGATCTAATGAACGATATTGAATCGCCTCGCTGATAAATTCCGGTCGGATGTCGTTGCTGCCTTCGAGGTCGGCGATTGTGCGCGCCACTTTCAAAATGCGGTCATACGCGCGGGCGGAGAGGCCGAGCTTGGTGATCGCCATCCGCAGCAGCTCCTCACCACGGCTATCGATTTTGCAAAACTCACGAATATCTTTGGATTCCATCCGCGCGTTGCAGAAAAGCTTTTTGCGGCCGCGGAATCGCGCCAATTGCACGCCGCGCGCCGTTTCCACGCGTTGGCGAATTTGCGCCGAGGTCTCGCCCGTCGCCTCGCCGGCCAGCTCTTTGTATTTCACCGCCGGCACTTCGATGTGAATGTCGATGCGATCCAATAGCGGGCCGGAGATTTTCGCGAGATATTTTTGCACTTGCAGCGGCGTACACGAACACTTATTAGCCGGGTCGGTGGCATAGCCGCACGGGCACGGATTCATTGCCGCGACGAGCATGAACTCCGCCGGGTAGGTGAGCGAAAGCATCGCGCGCGAGATGGTGACTTGGCCGTCTTCCATCGGCTGGCGCAAAACTTCGAGCACGTTTTTTTCAAACTCCGGCACCTCGTCGAGAAACAGTACGCCGTTGTGGGCGAGACTGACTTCGCCCGGCCGCGGGATTTGCCCGCCGCCGATCAGCCCGGCATAGCTCGCAGTGTGATGCGGCGAGCGAAACGGCCGCGTCGCTACCAGCGCGCTGTCGGACGGCAAGGCACCGGCGACGGAGTGGATCTTCGTCGTCTCGAGCGCTTCATCGAGCGTGAGGTCGGGCAGAATCGTTGGGAAGCGTTTGGCCAGCATGGTTTTGCCCGAACCCGGCGGGCCGATCATGATTAGATTGTGGCCGCCGGCGGCCGCGACTTCCATCGCGCGTTTGACATGCTCTTGCCCGCGCACGTCGTTGAGATCGATCGTGTAATGGCGTGAGACGGAAAAGACCTCGCGCATATCAACGGCAAAAGACGGCAACTCGGCGGTGCCGTTCAAAAATTCCACGGTCTCGCGCAAGGTGTCGGCGCCGCGCACATCCATGCCCTCGGCCATCGCCGCTTCTTTGGCGTTTTCGCGCGGCAGAATCAGGCCGCGTTTTTTCTGCTCGCGCACGGCCAGCGCAATCGGCAGCGCGCCGCGAACCGGCTGCAGCGAG
>JBOHQZ010000990.1:0-2746 GCA_050732275.1 bacterium | reverse complement strand
CAGGTCGGGCAAAAAGTTGCAGTATCCATTGAAAATTGGGATGACCCTTCGCTCAATCCCGAGGGGCGCATCGTCAAAGTGCTCGGCTTTCCGGACGAGGCCGGCGTGGATGTGCTCTCAGTGGCGTTCTCGTTCGATTTGCCGGCGAATTTTCCGGCGACGGTCGAGCACGCTGCGGAGCAACTGGTGCTTGAGATTACGCCGGACCTGCTGCGGCAGCGCCTTGATTTGCGCGATCTGCTGACCTTTACGATCGATCCGGCGGACGCAAAAGATTTTGACGATGCCGTGAGCTTGCGCCATCTCGACAACGGCAATTACGAGCTTGGCGTACATATCGCCGACGTCAGCCATTACGTGACGGAAGGCTCTCCGCTTGACAAAGAGGCGCTGGCGCGCGGCACTTCGGTTTATCTGGTGGATCGCGTCGTGCCGATGCTGCCGGAAAAACTGAGCAATGAGCTGTGCAGCTTGAAGCCACACACCGACCGGCTCACATATTCTTGCATCATGGAAGTGACGCCCAAAGGCGAGGTGGTGAATTATCGCATCGCTGAAACTATTATTCACAGCAAGCGGCGCTTCAATTACGAAGAGGTGCAGGAGATTTTCGACGGCAAAAAAAGCGCTGTAGATACCGCCGGCAGCGATGATGAAAAAAAGCTGGGGCCGGCACTCGATGAAGCATTGCGCGAGCTGAACGCGCTGGCGCACGTTTTGACCCGCCGGCGCTTGCGCAACGGCAGCCTCGATTTCGACACGCCGGAGATGAAAATCATTCTTGACGCCGCCGGTTTGCCTATCGAGATTCGCCGCAAATTGCGGCAAGACTCGAATCGGATGATCGAAGAGTTTATGCTGCTCGCCAATCAGACGATCACCAAACACGTCGATCTGAAACTAGCGCAGAAACGGAACAAGCCGCCATTCATCTATCGCATTCACGAGCCGCCGAATCCGCTGAAGATCGAAGAGTTCGCGCTGTTTGCCAAAGCCTTCGGCTTCAATTTCGATCATCAGCAGATGATTACCAGCAAGGTGTTGAGCAAGTTTTTGCATGAAATCGCAGGCAAGCCGGAAGCTGACATCATCGAAAACGTTATGTTGCGTTCGTTGATGAAAGCGAAATATTCCACTGAAAACCTCGGCCACTTTGGCCTGGCGTTCAAGCATTATTCGCATTTCACCTCGCCGATCCGGCGCTATCCTGATCTTATCGTGCACCGGACGTTGAAAGCTTATGCGAACGGCTATCACCCCGAGCAGCACGAGGCGCTGGCCCGCAAATTGAGCTACGCGGCGCAGCAAGCTTCGGAGCGGGAGCTGGTGGCGCTGGAAGCCGAGCGCGCTTCCGTCAAAATGAAACAAGCGCAATTCATGACACGGCATCTTGGCGACGAATTTGACGGCATTATCTCCGGGGTCGTGGCGTTTGGAATTTTCGTTGAGATTCCCCAGTTTGTAGTAGAAGGGCTGGTTCATATCAGCGATCTCGAAGATGACTATTACATTTTTGAAGAAAGAGCGTATCGTTTAAAAGGCCAGAACTCCGGGCGGGTTTATCGCCTGGGTGACGAGGTGCGGGTGCGCGTTGTCCGCGTCGATCCCAACGAGCGGGTGCTGGATTTTGTGCTCGTGGAGGCCCCGACTAAAAATAAAAAGGGAAAACCGGGGCGCCGCAAGCCGCATCGCACAAAGAAAGAAACTAAAACAAGCCGGAGGAAAAAATGAGCTGGTGGGAAAGTCTTCTCGCGAAAGCCAGACAGAAAGAGGCGGCCGGCCGGTCTGCACACGAGGCGGACTGGGATGGCCGGGAAATGACGCCGGAGCTGGAGTTGCAGCAACCTTTCTCCGACGGCACTGAGGAATTTTTCGGCGATTTCATGCCGCGCGAGGATCAACGCTGGCGTCCGAACAAACAAGTGTATATCGGGCTTGGCATTACTGCTGGCGTATTGGCCGGAGTCGGCATTGCGGTTTGGCTGAAAAAGAGCAAGCGCCGGAAAACTTGGCGCGATCTTTTCGCCCAAAAATAGCATGGCGGCTTTGTGCTCTTTTGCCTTCAAGGCATAAACTAAGACCAACAGCGGATGAGAACATCCGTTAGTCTTAATTTAGCCATGGGAGAAAATTGAGGGTTGGCCCGCGCGGTGAGAAGTTAAGGGAATTTCTATTGCCTCTTTGTCTAAAGTTTTTTAGATTTATATAATTTGCTGTCTGCCAGCCTTCAAACAGGCAAGTGAAGCTGCGCCGGCGAAGGGAGGTTATTTTTTTGGAAGTGATGAAGTCAGTGAGCCAGCATGAATGAATTAATTCGCAACTTTTGCATTATCGCACATATCGACCATGGCAAGTCCACCTTAGCTGACCGGTTTCTCGAATTGACTGGCGCGCTGCGCAAGGAAGAGATCGTCGATCAGACGCTTGATAGCATGGATCTCGAGCGGGAGCGGGGCATCACCATTAAGCTCCACGCCGTGACCATGTCCTATCACGCCAAAGACAGCAAGGAATATGTGCTGAATCTCATCGACACGCCGGGCCACGTGGATTTCAGCTACGAAGTCTCCCGCAGCCTTGCCGCTTGCGAAGGCGCCATTCTCGTCGTCGATGCTTCGCAGGGCGTGGAGGCGCAAACGATTTCCAATCTCTATCTCGCGCTCGAGCACAACCTGACTATCATCCCCGTCATCAACAAAATTGATTTGAAGGGGGCGCAGATCGATCTCGTCAAAAAGCAAATCAC
>JBOHQZ010000989.1:0-2748 GCA_050732275.1 bacterium | reverse complement strand
GCTTTTGTCGCCATCCCGGAGAAAGCCTTGCTCGATCTGATTCATTTGCACCCCGGCGCAGATTCGCCGGAGTATCTGCGCGAGCTGCGTTTGCAGAACCTGGAGCGTTTGAACCTGGACGAGTTGCGGAGGCTGGCTGTTCTCATCGACAAGCCCAAATTGCAACGCGCGGCCAAATTCGTTGCTGAACTGGCAACCGCCGAAGCGCAAGAGTACGAAACGCTATGAAAGATTATCTTGCTGAGCTTGTCCGCACCAGCCCCTCGCCTGCACACGGCCGCAATGTGACGCGAGAATATTTGCAAGCGCGAATTCTCGGTGCGCTCCAGCGTGCGGACGCGATGATTCCGCTGGCGTTTCACGGCGGCACGGCGCTGCGGTTCTTGTATGCCATCGCCCGCTATTCGGAAGATTTGGATTTCGCGTTGGAAAAGGACAAAGATCGCTACGATTTTCGCGCCTATTTGCAAGCGATCAAGAGTGAATTGGCGGTTGAGGGTTACGCAGTGGAAATGAAAGTCAACGACAAGAAAATCGTACACAGCGCGTTTGTGCGGTTTCCCGGATTGCTCTATGAGTTGGGCTTGACCGGCCAGCGCAGCGAAGTGCTGGCGGTCAAAATCGAAGTGGATACGAATCCGCCGGCGGGCGTCGCCCTGGCCACGAGCATTGTCCGCCGCCATCTCACGCTGCAGCTTCAGCATCACGACCGCGCTTCGATGCTGGCAGGCAATCTGCACCCCGTCCTGCAACGTTCCTATCTCAAGGGGCGCGATCTCTACGATCTGCTGTGGTATCTCAGCGATCCCAACTGGCCCGCGCCGAATCTAATTTTGCTCAACAATGCTTTACTACAGACGGACTGGAAGGGCAAACCGTTGACTGAAGACAATTGGCGCATGGCGGTACGCAAACGGCTCAAGGCCATCGAATGGCAGCGTGTGGTGAATGACGTGCGCCCGTTTTTGGAGCCAAGCGCCGACCTGAATCTTTTGACGCATGAAAATTTGTTGCGCGTGCTTGGGGATGAAAAGAAAAGTAAAACGTAATCCGCAAAACGTAAGCCGTATTTTGCGTTTCACGACTTACGTTTTACTCCTCACGTTTTAAAGGAGCCCCATGCCCATCAAAATCCTCATCACCGGCGGGACGTTTGACAAAGAGTATGACGAAATCAACGGTACGCTCTATTTCAAAGACACCCACGTGCCGGAGATGCTGAAGCTCGGCCGCTGCCGGCTGGAGATCAATCTGCGCACGGTCATGATGATCGACAGCCTCGACATGACCGAGGCGGATCGGCAAATCATTTTGGAGAACTGCAAAAAATCACCGGAGGAAAAAATCGTCATCACGCACGGCACGGATACGATGGTCGAAACCGCGAAGGTTTTGGGAGAGAATATCACAGGCAAAACCATCGTGCTCACCGGCGCGATGATTCCGTATGCGTTCGGCAGCTCCGACGGCTTGTTCAATCTCGGCAGCGCGCTCTCATTCGTGCAGGCGTTGCCGCACGGCGTTTATATTGCGATGAACGGCAGATATTTCACCTGGGACAATGTGCGGAAAAATCGGGAGATGGGAATGTTTGAGGAAATTCAACCAGTCGTCAGTAAACAGTGATCAGTGTACAAATCTCATTCCCAGGAGTGAATCCTAATGAAATGCATCAACCATCACTCCAACCATGCGCGCCGCCTCAGTTCGATTCTCTTGCTTTTTGCCTTGCCGCTTTATGCTCAAGAGTACACCATCGGCGTTCCGGTGTGCGACACGATCAGCACAATGAACGCTTATTCTCATAATTCCTTCTGCGACGATCGCTTTGATGATACCTTGAAAATCATGCTCCATAGCAACCTTATTCCTTATGTGACGGGACTTCAATTTCAATTGCTAATTGTGGCGGTTAACGGCAGAATTTCATCCACTGTTTCAGATACGGTGAAAGCCGGCGATATTTTTCATTTGCCAGCGCCAAACGCTTCCGGCATCTATAAATTTGTCACGACACCGAACAGCTCTTTTCAGTATATCACCAAGATCATCGGCACGCCCCTGATCGCCAATGAAGAACATTTTTGCAACGTCCGCGAAGCGATGACGGCGGCTGTTTGCAATAATACGTTGAGTTATTTTGGGCAAGGTCAGAAATGCAAGGTTAAACCAATGGCCTCGATTGATGATTTTTCAGACACACAGATCGAATATAATCTGGCACAAAATTATCCGAACCCTTTTAACCCCGAAACGACGATTCGTTTTCAAATCGCTGCCTCTGCGTTTGTGACTATAAAAATATACAATGTATTGGCCCAACCGATCCGAACTTTGCTCGCGGAAAAGAGGGCAGCCGGTGTATATCAACTTACTTGGGATGGTCGCGATGAGGCTGACTCGCGCGTGAATGGCGGCGTTTACTTTTGTGTCATGAAAACAGACGAATTTCACCAAACGCGAAAGATATTGTTTTTGCCTTAAATTTATAATAAAACGAGAGGAAGAAAATATGCTGAAAATGAGGTGGAGCATTGTTTGCGTTGCAATCGTCCAAATTGCAACAGCTCAAACCAACGATTCATTCGATACTTTCTTCACCAACCAAACGTTACGCCTCGACTATTTCCGCAGCGGCACGGCCGCCGAAGAGCGAATTGCTATTGACCAAGTTTATGCCGGCGGCGAATGGGCCGAGAGCCGAACGCATCTGATCGATGATTTGAACCTCGGCAACTATTTGCTGCG
>JBOHQZ010000988.1:0-2752 GCA_050732275.1 bacterium | reverse complement strand
TGCTAACTTAATGACATGAACTGGTTACTGGTCACTGAATACTTGAGTCAACTATGCTCAAAAACTACCTCCTCATCGCCCTGCGAACGATTTTGAAGCACAAGGCTTTTTCGGCGATCAACCTCTTCGGTTTGGCGGTTGGGATTGCATGTTTCATCGTCATTTTGCTTTATGTGCAGGACGAGCTGGCTTATGACGGCTTTCACGCGGACGCGGACCGTGTCTATCGCGTCGTCAAGGATTTTGTGAATGATGACGGCTCGAAAGTACCGGATGCCACCACGCCGCCTGGCTTGGCGCCGGCGCTGGTGCGGGAAATTCCGGAGGTGGAAACGGCGGCGCGCATTTTTCCATCGTGGGGATACAAGCCGTTGCTGACTTATGGAGAAAAAAGTTTTTACGAAGAGCGCTTCGCGCGAGTGGACACTACTTTTTTTGAGATTTTTTCTTTTCCTTTCGTGTACGGCGAGGCGAAATCGGCCTTCACCCAACCTTCGTCCATCGTGCTCGCGGCGAGCCTGGCCAAAAAATATTTCGGCGATGAAGATCCGATGGGCAAGACGATCATCTTCGACCAAAGGCATTCGCTGCAAGTCACCGGCATTATGAAGGACATGCCGCCGCAGTCGCACTTCAAATTCGACTTTTTGCTGCCGATGCGCTCCATGCGCCCCAATGCTGAAGATTACATGCGCATGGACAACACGTGGGGTTGGTATAATTTTTACACCTACATCAAAATCAAACCCAACACGACGATCGTTGCCATCGAGTCGAAAATCCAGGCCATTTTCAAATCGAACCAACCTGAGAACGACAACGTGATTTACGCGCAGCCACTGGCGGGCCTCAACGGCATTCATCTGGCTTCCCATCTCAAATGGGAGCTTGAACCGAACAGCGACCGCCTTTACATCTACGTCTTCCTGACCATCGCGCTCTTTGTCATTTTTATTGCCGGCATCAATTACGTCAATTTGACGACGGCCAAATCGGCGTTGCGGGCGCGAGAGGTCGGCTTGCGCAAAGTTGTCGGCGCTTTCCGAAATAGTCTGTTCGTGCAGTTTTTGGCGGAATCCGTGCTGATGGCGATTTTAGCCGCGTTTGTGGCGATTGCCCTGTCAGAGATTGGCTTGCCATTTTTCAATGCGATCACCCAAAAGGAACTGTCTCTCTTCTCCATCGATAGCCGCCTCATCTGGGTGCTGATCGCCGCCACCACGCTCATCTTGGGAGCGGCCGCCGGCTTGTATCCGGCGTTGTATCTTTCTTCGTTTCAGCCGATCGCCGTTCTCAAAAAATTGCGCACCGCCGGAAAATCTTTTTTCGACCTACGCAAAGCCCTGGTGGTGTTCCAGTTCACGCTTTCAGTGATTCTCATCGTCGGGATCATCGTGATTCAAAAACAGATGGGTTTCATCCAGGCGGTCAAATTGGGTTTTGACAAAGATCAAGTCGCCGTCATTCGCAACGTCGGCGCTTTGCCGAATCGCGGCGCGGCCGTGCGTGCGGCGCTGGCGCAAATTCCCGGCGTGAAAAATGTCGCCCCGTGCGACGGCATGATCGGCGGCCAAAATTGGACGAACAGCTTGCGCGTGAAAGGCTCGGACAATTCGCAGTTGGTCAATTTTCTCAGCGTCGGCTATGATTTTATCGAAACGTTGGGCCTCGAGCTGAAAGAAGGCCGCGATTTTTCACCGGAATTTCCGGCGGACACCAATGACGCGATTATATTGAATGAAACCGCAGTGAAACAACTCGGCGTGCCGGAGCCGGTGCTGGGACAGCTAATCGTTTGGTCGGAACAACCAGACACCACGTATTACGCCAAGGTCGTCGGCGTCGTGAAAGATTTTCACTTCACCTCGCTGCGCCTGGAAATCAAACCCTTCGCCTTTGTGATTACGCCGTCGCGCACGTCGTTGTTTGCTCTTAAAATGTCGGGGCAAAATCTTCGCGAAACACTCGCGCAAATCGAATCAACCTGGTCGAGCCTGGCGCCCGGCCGGCCGTTCGATTATTATTTTTTGGATGAAAGCCTCGACAAGCTCTACCGTTCCGAGCAAAATTTCCGCACGGTATTTTCCGCGATGACGTTGTTGAGCGTGATCATCGCGTGTTTGGGCTTGTTCGGCCTGGCCGCCTTTACGGCGGAACAGCGCACGAAGGAAATCGGCATTCGCAAAGTTTTGGGCGCCACCGTGTCGAACGTCACCGTGCTGCTCTCCAAAGATTTCGCCAAGCTGGTGATGATCGCTTATGTGATTGCGTGTCCGATTGCCTGGTACGCCATGCAAAAATGGCTGCAAGGTTTTGCTTATCGCATTAATATGGGTTGGTGGGTCTTTGCCCTCGCCGGTGGATTGGCGCTCGTCATCGCGCTGCTCACCGTGAGCACACAAGCCATTAAAGCCGCGTTGGCGAATCCGGTGGATTCATTGCGATACGAATAGGCCTTTGCGTAGCAAAGGTTTAAAAAATCCAAGTTTTTTAGACGAGATAACAGGATGGATAGGATTAAAGATTCAATCCAGTTGATCCTGTTATCCTGTCAAACAAAAGCGCAGCGAAGCAGGGCTCAAGTTTTCTGTATGAATACGCAACAAATACGGCAAGGTGATTTAAAAGCTTTTAAATCATCTTGCCACAATCATCTTGCAAATTTTTTTAATGTTTTTGCATCTGTGTGCGTTTTGGTTGTGGCTTAACCACTTCGAGGAAAAGTAAGAAGCGAAATGGAAAAGACGTGCTT
>JBOHQZ010000987.1:0-2755 GCA_050732275.1 bacterium | reverse complement strand
AAATCGTCCGAAGGCTTCACTACGAACACATTTCCAGCATGGTCTTGGTGAATCAATGATAAATCTCCAACTCCCGTTTGCAGCATACAAATCGGAGCCTTGCGTTTATGCAAAATAGCATCAGTTTAGTGGCTGGACTTCTTCTGCTCATCGGCGCGCGCACATTTGCAGAAGGCCGGCAAAAAGAAATTAAAGTGGAGCCGGAGAGTCTGAAGGTGACGATCACCTCCGGCACGACTGCGGAAGCCACGCTATTTTTGACAAACACCGCCAAGGATAGCCTCGTGCTGGAGCTGGAAGCGGGCGAGCTTCTGCTCACCGCGTCCGATCAAATCGCGGTGATGCGCTTTCTGGAAAATGGCGAGGAAAAAGAACGCTTGCGGCTGACGCTTTTCGCCAAAACGCCGCGCCACAAACGTGAGATCAAATTAAAAATGAGCAAGGTCAAGGCGGTGGGCACCTTTGAAGGCGCGTTGGTGATGCGGAACCTCACACGCAGCACTGAGGAGATGATCAAGGTTCAGGTTAAGAAAACGCGGCCTCCTGTTTTTGATCTCGAGCTGGCCGGCGCCGAAATAAAGGAGGGACGGATCGAGTTGCAATCCACATCGGATGACACGATTTTTACTTTTTTGCTGAAAAACCCCGCGACCGGCATCTATCGGGATTTAAAACTTGTGTTCATACCCGACAGCCCTTTCCAAGCCTCGATCACGCCCGATCAATTCACGTTCGAGCCGGGCAACGAACAAATGGTTACTTTGCGCCTTTCGGAGATGCCCGGGGGCAAGGTTTCGATGGGCATGCTGACGATCATTGATGAAATGGAGCCGGGGAGCCGCAAAACTTTTTTTATGGGACTGCGCTCTTCATATCGCTCACCCGAGCAGATTGCATTATTCGTGCTGCTCGTATTTGCCGGCTCCATCTTTTCGCTTATTCTCGGCACGGCGATACCGCGAACCATTGTGAAGCTCAAGAACAGGCGCTTGGCGCAAGAGTTAGGGACGGAGATTCGCGAGCACGCGGAGAGCGGCAGCCCGATCAGCGTGAAGCTCGCCGTGCTGCGGAACAAGTTGGGATATCTCAATGACGGGATCAAGTGGTACGGCGTCACGGTGACGGAGCGGATTGAAGAGATCAACCGCCTCAAAGCGGAATTGGAGGCGGACCTCAAGCTCGTCGTCGTTGTCAAGCATCTCCGCAATCGGGTGGAGCAGACCGCGCTCATTCCGCGCAACCTGGAAGCGAAAGTGGAAAATTTACTGGTGTTGGCGGAGCGGAATCTGTTGGAAGGCGACCGTGAAAATGCCAAAGTGAAAATTGACGAAGCCCGGAAGATTTTTGACGAAAAAGAGGCGCTGGCGCAGCTTCAAGCCGAGCTGACCGAGGCGATTGCGAAACTTCCCGAAAATTCCTCGGGGGTCGATTGGATGGAAGAGTTGAGCAAAGAACTCAAAGCCTCTCGACCCGATTCCCTGCCGCCGGAGCGATTGGGCGAGGTGCAGCGCCGCTATGCCATCGTCGATCTCTATTTGAACAAATTTAAAAACGATATTCTCAAACGCTTTCCGGATTTCCAAACGCACGAGGATGCTCTGCTCGAGCTTTTGAGGAGGGGATTGGCTTCGGAGGCGGCGTTGCAAGAAGCCGGGAATCTCATCGGCGCCATGAACCTCAAGCTGTTTGAAAATGACATCATCGACGACATTCGACAAGGTAAAGGGAGTATCGAGGCGAGCACCTTCACACCGTTGCCGGAGCAGATCATCGCTTTTCGTTTCGTTCTGCACGATCGCCACAAGGATGAAAGCTTTTTGGCGCGGCGTCTCAGGTATGAATGGAATTTTGGCGATATGACCAATGTGGATATCGGCAAGGAGCGCGTTCACTATTTTCGCACGAAGCCCCAAAGCTGGTGGTCGCCGCTGAAAAAGCTGTGGCGAGGCCGGAGCGCGGCACTGCCGGACTACGAAGTGGCGCTTCAAATCAAGAATCGCGCCGGCAAAGAAATCACGGAAGCGCCATTCAAACAAAACATTTTTATCAGATCATACCACGACAAGAAGTATCGCGTCGACATCTCGAGCGTGGAATTTATCACTTTTTTCACCGTCTTCTTCGTCGCGTTGGGATTCGCCATCAATATGCATTTTGACGAGATGAAGCATTTTCATTCGTTCAAGGATTTAGTGACGCCGTTTCTTTGGGGCTTTGGGCTTGACCAGGGCAAGAACACTTTTATGGAGTCATTCAAGAGCATTTCGCAGGGAGCGGGCAAGGTGGAGTGAAAAAACGAAGTCATGCGAAATCATCGAAAGAGAAAAAGTGAAGTCGGACTCGTGCCGCAAGATTCTACAAAACTTCGAAACCTCGCACGGCACAAATCCGACTTCGCCCAAACTACCGAAAACGATCTCGCGACCACCGACGCGCGTATCGTCTTCATGGTCAAACTCGGGCAGGCGTTGCACCGCTATGGCGTGCCGGCGCATCGTCTCGAACAAGGCATGAATCTGGTGGCGCAACGATTCGGCATCCAGGGCAGTTTTTTTGTGACGCCGACCGGCATCTTTGCGGCGTTCGGATTGCCGGAGGAGCATCGTACCAGCCTCATCCGTATTGAAACGAGCGAGAACAATCTGGAGAAGCTGGCGCGGCTCGACGAGCTGACGAGCCAGGTGATTCGCGGCCAAGTCAACGTCGCCGAAGGCACGCAAGCGATTGATCGGATCGTCGCGGCGCCGGCGCGGTA
>JBOHQZ010000986.1:0-2757 GCA_050732275.1 bacterium | reverse complement strand
CTTCTTCGATGCAGTCGCAGCATGCTGCAGGAGCAATGGCTGGCTTGTCGTGATTGATGCTTTCCCCGTTTAGGCTTCTTCGGCAGGAGATTAAAAGACTTCTTCTTCAAGCTTTGTTACGCGGTGTTTCAGATCGGTGATCTCGTCATCGTTTGACTTTTGAGTTGCATCGAGATCGTTGCGAAGCTGGTCATATAGCGCGCCGAGAGTCTGCTGTTCGGTATCGAGGCGAGAAGACATACCTGCCTGTCCATCCAACAACGCTTTGAGCTCTCTAATTTTCTCGACAACGGCTTCGTCGGTGTATTCCTTGGCCTCGTCGAATCGGTTCATAATCATGCCACGAATTTCGTGAAAGCGGTTTTCCACCTCTTTGCGGAAAAGCTGTCGCTGCCGATCCGCGTTCCGGAAACGTTTGTTTGTTGCATTCTGCGCTTCAGTAAAGCGTCGATCCATTTCCGCTGTCAGCTTGGTTTCGGTGGATGTCAGCTTGGTTTCTGTGGATGAAATCCTTTCATCAACAACCACTTTGATCACATTTGTAAGTTCTGCAATCGCTTGGTTGATGGCATTTTGCAGATCTTCTTTAGTAACCGTATTATTGTCTGCCATAATTCCCTCATGAGCTTTAAAATGAATGGGGTAAGATAGCCTTTTCCCCGCTGAAACGCAACAGAAATTTAAAAGAAAAATGCTTCATTTTCTCAGGACGTTTCGCTTGACATTTAACGAATTTTAAATTATATTCATACCATTTCAACCGGACCGGGGTTGCAGGCTCGACGCGAGGGCCGGCGGCCGTTGGCCCGTCCTGCACAATGATCTTTCACAACCCAAACTTCTTAACCAACATCATGGAGCAACGATGCAGGCTGTCATTGAGAAGCTCAAAGAAAGCATGTTGAGGTCGCAGATCTGGAAGTCGATGTTCCGGCACGACTACGAGGATTCGCAGCGCAACCGGCTCCTCCAAGTTCTGGACAACGTGTGGCTACACTTGCACCCCACCAAGCTGCCGCGGCACGGCGCTTATCTGCGTTTTACCTGGTGCATGGGCGGCATCACCTTCCTGCTCTTTTTGGTCACGGCGGTTACCGGCGTATTGCTGATGTTCTATTATCGCCCCACTGCCGAGTATGCGTTTGCCGACATGAAATATCTGCAATTCGACGTGCCCTTCGGCATGTTCCTGCGCAATATGCACCGCTGGGCCGCGCACGGCATGGTCATCGCCGTCTGGCTGCACATGTTCCGCGTTTTTCTCACCGGCTCCTACAAACCGCCGCGCGAGTTCAACTGGGTCGTCGGTGTGATTCTGTTGACGACGACGTTGCTGCTCTCATTCACCGGCTATCTGTTGCCGTGGGATCAGCTTTCGATCTGGGCGGTGACGGTCGGCACCAACATGGCGCGCGCCACACCTCTGCTCGGCCACGAAGGCCCGTTCGGCCCCGAACTGGGCATGCGGCCGGACAACGACGTGCGCTTCATGCTGCTCGGCGGCACGCAAGTCGGCCCGCCGACGCTCTTGCGCTTTTACGTTTTGCACTGCATTTTCCTGCCGCTGTTTTTGGCGGTTTTCATCGCCGTACACTTCTGGCGTGTGCGTAAAGACGGCGGCATTTCCGGCCCGCTGTAAATACCAAGTAGCAGTAGCAGCGCCAGTAGCAGTAATTTGAGATCGACTGCCACTGCAACTGCCCACTGCCACTCTTTCGACGAGGAGCTGATTACAATGGAAAATATTAAAAATATAATGAGCAATTCCGACAACATTCCGGTTGTCGGGCTTTTTATATTTATGGCGTTTTTTATGTGGCTGTGGTGGCGTGAAGCCAGCCGCACCGACAAGCGCCTCGCCAACGGTGAGTGGGAAAAAATCCGCGCCGAGGGCCAGGACAAAATCCACGTTTGGCCTTATCTCGCCCGCAACGAATTTCTTTGCTCCATCGCCATCATGGTCGTGCTGACGGTGTGGTCGATCGTTTTGGATGCGCCGCTGGAAGATCCGGCCAACCCCACGCGCACGCCGAACCCCTCGAAAGCGCCGTGGTATTTTCTCGGCTTGCAGGAAATGCTGGTCTATTTCGACCCGTGGATCGCCGGCGTGGTTTTGCCGACGGTGATCATCGTCGGGTTGATGGCGATTCCGTATATCGACAAAAATCCCAAAGGCAACGGTTATTATACCTGGACAGAGCGCAAGCTGGCCGTCGGCATTTTTCTTTTCGGTTTTCTGATTTTGTGGCTGGTGCTGATTTTCCTCGGCACGTTCATGCGCGGGCCGGGCTGGAATTTCTTTGCGCCGTGGGAATTGTGGGATGTTCACAAGGTGGTGGCGATGGTAAACGTCGACCTCCACGAAATGATCGGGATTCGCTCCAAATTGGGCGCCAACATCTTTGGCGCGATTATCGTCGGCGCCTATTTCAGCCTGGGATTCATTTACTATTTTTGGAAAAAAGACCAGAGCCCGTTGATCAAACAATTGGGCGCGGTGCGATACGGTGTTTTTGCCTTTTTGTTTTTGACCATGATGGGCCTGCCCATCAAAATGTTGTTGCGCATTGCATTCAATATCAAATACATCTGGGTCACGCCGTGGTTCAACGTGTGAAGTAGTCCCGACCCAATGCCGTTTCCTTAAGCGTTTTTACTGAGTTTTTTTAGTTCTTTGAAAATTTTATGCAGATTGAGCTTGTCAAACCGAATCCTTTTTGTTATATTGTGTTTAACGAATTATCGTTCTTTACATCT
>JBOHQZ010000985.1:0-2762 GCA_050732275.1 bacterium | reverse complement strand
CCAAGGTTTATGAGAAGCCACGCTATCATCGCTCTTATCCGCGATGGTCACGATGCAGTAGGCGCAAATATCGACAGCGCCATGCACGCCCGGCCTCTTAAGGAAACGGCATTGGGTCGGGACTACTATGGGCTTTCTGACACTAAAACTCAAAACACTCGGCATCGCGGCAGCCGGCTTTCTTTTAAGCTGGGTTGCTTTGGGGCTTTTATTCAATCTACCTTTTCTGCACGGATTTTATGAGACGGTCGAGTCGTTCATTTATTATCAGCTTTTCACTTCAACGGCGGAGCCAAGCACGCATCTGGTTATCATTGATGAAGAGGAAACCGAATATGACCGGCGCACTTACGCCGAATTGATTGCGGGATTGGATCGTTTGGGAACGAAGGCCATTGCGATGGACGTGCTTTTTGCCGGCGCCAAGGATTCGGCGCAAGACGCGGCCTTGGTGGCGGCGACGCAATCAGCTTCCGACAAAATCATTCACGCGGTTGAATTCATCGATCGTGACAACCACGCCATTATTCCGGATCGGTTTCATCTCAACGTGCCTGACAAGCCCTCTGCCGAACAATCCATCGAAGGCGTTTATGGGGCGCAAATGCCTTTTGGCGCTTTGCTCGAGGTTACAAAAAACCTAGGCCATATTACACAAGCTGCCGACATCACGCGCCGCGCCCAAGAATATTTTCCCCTGCTCATTCATTACAACGACCGGCTGTACCCGGCTTTGCCCTTGCTGGCCGTGATGAAATTCCTGGGCTGTCCGGCTGATACACTTTCCCAGTTGCCCGACGAGGTGATAACATTGAGCAATGGTGCGACGAAGTTGGAAATCCCCGTCGACCACAAAATGCAAACGTTGATCAATTTTATCGCACCGGAAAGATTTTCGGGAAAAATTTTCTCCGTTACCGAAGCGCTGGCTCATATCCAGGCCAATCAAACCATTTTCAAAGATAAGATCGTTCTCATTGGAAACTCTCTTAACCCGCAAGAGCAAACGCACGGTCCGCATTTTCGCAGCTATCCGAATTTGTTTATCCACGGCGCGTTAATCAGTCAAATGTTGAACGGCCAAACGATTCGCGAAGGGACATTCGAGAATTTTTATTACAGCTTTGCCTTGGTCCTACTGGGGCTGATCTGGATGTTTTTTGCCTCGAATAAATCCGGCCGCTTCCGGCCGTGGCAAATTTACGTTTTCGCTTTTCTGTCGTTATTGGCCATGGCAGCGATCGGCATCAGCTTGGGAGTAAAAACGCTGGTCTTGCTGCCTTATGCCATGTTCTGCATCGTCTATGCCGTCTCGCAATATTATTACAGCAAGGCGCAGCATGCGGCATTGGGCAGCGGCAAGCGCATCAATTATCTGGATTATTATTTGCTGATCGGCCCCAAAAAAGAAAAAGACGGCGCGTATCCGATATTTCTCGTCGATAGCCCCGCTGGAGAAGATTCCGGTGAATTGAAATTTCCTTTGCCCGAAACTGAGATGGCCAAGGTTCGCGAGGCCATGCAAAATTTTAGCTTGGAGGTGACGCGCTTGAAAGATTTTGGCGCCAATCTGTTCGAGGCGCTGTTTCAGCCGGATATTCGCGATCACTATGACAAAAGCCTGGGCATGGCTTATGCAAAAAATGCCTGTTTGCGGATCAAGCTTAGAATTGATGCGCCCGACCTTGCTTGCTATCCATGGGAATACATGTACGACGGCAAGCAAACGCAAGAGTTTCTCGCGTTGCATCAAACTCTTTCTGTCACTCGTTTCGTGGCGATTCCCGAGCCGGTCCCGGCGGTTTCGCTGAAGCCGCCATTGCGGATTTTGGTTGTTGTGCCGAACCCGCTTGATGGACGCTATCCGCCATTAAATGTCGAAGCCGAGAAAAAATTGATTAAAGCAGCGCTCGGGAAGCTGGAGCGGCGCGGCATCGTTCAGCTCCAATTTCTAAAAGAAGCGACCTTGAACGGTCTTGCCAAAGAACTAAAAAAACGTGTCGATATTATCCACTTTATTGGGCATGGCGCCTACGCGGAGCCGTTAGGAGGAGGCCTGGTCTTTGAAAACAAGGCCGGCGAAGCTGATCTGGTCAATATCGACCGGTTGGGCAAACTGTTGGAGGGAAAGCCGTTGCGCCTGGTCGTTTTGAACGCCTGTCAAACCGCGCAAACTTCGGCGTCTGATATTGCCATGGGCGTCGCGCAAGGCTTGGTTAAAATCGGCGTGCCCGCGGTGGTGGCAATGCAGCTAAAAATTCCGGATGAAAGCGCTATCGAGTTTTCCAAGGAATTTTATGCCACTCTGGCCGAAACCTTTCAAGTCGATCGGGCGGTTTCGGAAGCGCGGCGAAAAATGTTTATCAATCTGGAAGCCGGCCGCATTGATTGGGGCATTCCGGTTTTGTTTATGCGCAAAGATGATGGATTATTTTTGATTTGTAAGCTAAAAAGCCCCGGCTTTCCTTTGCAAGGAATGTCGAGGCTTTTCATAGTGCGGCAAGTTGCCGCAACCAAACCCGTCAACCGCGAATTAACGCTAATCACCGCGAAAAAAAATTAGCGTACATTGTAGCGGTTCATTAAAGCAAAAAGATTAACTCAAAACGCGCTGCGCAGAAAGTTCGGGCCGATTCCCACCAGCGGCAGTAAAATCGAGAGCAGCGTGCCCACGGCGATAATGCCGATCGCCACCCAGCGTCCGGAGGGCGAATTGTCGCGCGTGTAGATCATGCTGCAAAATAGCATGCACAATGTCAAGC
>JBOHQZ010000984.1:0-2762 GCA_050732275.1 bacterium | reverse complement strand
GGCGACGGTGAGCGTATCGACGAGCGAGAAATGTTGCTGCACGAAACCGAGGCCAAGCTGCGTGGCGGTATGCGCTGAATCGATGCGGGTTGGCTGCCCGTCAAAATAAATGTCGCCTTGATCGGGACGATAAAGTCCGAAAAGAATTTTCATCAAGGTGGATTTGCCAGCGCCATTTTCTCCTAGCACAGCATGCACCTCGCCGGCATTCAGGCTGAAATCGACGCCGGCCAAAGCCTGAATCGATCCAAAATGCTTGGTGATGCCTTGCAAGCGAATCTCTTGCACAAAATAATTTTGTCTGTTTTTGATTCTAGTGAAAGCGCCTTTTCTGTGTCTACAAAAATTCATCAATCCTTATACCTTGCTCGGAACTTTCACCGTACCCGCAACAATCTGCTGGCGGATTTCTTCTATTTTGGCCAGAACTTCCGGTGGAACATGAGATTGCAATTGCGGATTAAGCTCGAATGAAACCACGCCGTCGGGCATGCCGAGACGATAGATTTTGCCTTCAAAGCGACCGTCACGCACCAACTTCGCCATCTCAACAAATGCCGCCGGGATATTGCTGACGCAACTTGCAATGACGTGGTCAGGGTCAACCATATTTTGATTTTTGTTCGTGCCAAATACAAAGACGTCGCGCTCGGCAGCAGCTTGAAATACACCAGCAGCCGCAGCATCAGCGTTGTGAATGAGAAAATCGCAGCCTTGATCGATCAAAGCGAGCGCCGCTTGTTTGGCCGCGCCCACGTCTTCCCAATTGCCGATAAAGCTGCGCGTGACTTTGATGTCGGGTTGCACCGATTGCGCGCCGGCAACGAAAGCGTCAAAGGTGCTTTCGACCGGCGGAATTTCCATGCCGCCAACCATGCCCAGTTTGCCGGATTTGCTCATGAGCGCCGCCATGACACCGGCGAGGTAAGTGGCGTGCTCGAGCTGAAAAACCATCGGCGCTACGTTGGGGCGCACCGTATTGCCGGAAGTGGTAATAAAAACCGTTTGGGGAAAATCGGGCGCCACTGCTGCTGCGGCGTCTTGAAACTCAAAACCATGGCCGAAGACGAGGCGATAGCCTTGTTGTGCATAGCTGCGAAAAGCCTCCTCAAATTCGGAAGGGGTTTTGGTTTCAATTTGGCTGATCGGCGCCTTCAACTCTTTTTCGATGCGCTGCAAGCCTTCGTAAGCAGCCGCATTCCAGCCGGCGTCGCTTACCGGGCCGGGGCTTAACAGCGCGACGCGAAATTGATCTGGCGCGGCTTTTTGTTTGGAACAGGATAAAACCCATAACCAACACAAACCGAGCAAACAGAATTTTAAAAAATATTTCATAAATTTCTCCAAACAGAAAAAATCCGTTAAAACAAAAATTTGCCGGATAGAGGCGCCAAGCTTTAAGTGCCCTATCCGGTGACGATTGTCTTCAGGTTTTGGCAAAATTTTCTTTGGCAAGCACAATTTCTCTCATCAGTGGATGCAGCTTGCCGTTGCTGGCGAGAATGTTGCCGGTTTCCCAGAAATTTTCGTCAACCTCGAAGCCGGTGATCATTCCGCCGGCTTCGCGTATGAGCAAGCTGCCGGCGGCGAAATCCCACGGGCTTAGGCTGTATTCCCAGTAACCGTCGAAGCGGCCGGCGGCGACGTAAGCCAGGTCGAGCGAAGCGGCACCGAGACGGCGAAGATCGCGCGCCGCGTTCATAAATTCGTTAAACATGCGAAGGTAGGAGGGCAGCAGATGCCGCACGCGAAATGGAAAGCCGGTGGCGATCAAGCTGTCGCGCAAGCGCGCGCTGGCGGAAACGCGAATGGGATTGCCGTTGAGAAAAGCGCCGCCGCCCGCGCTGGCGGTGAACAATTCGCGGCGAACCGGATCCCAAACCACGCCGGCAACGGCCTCGCCGTTTTGTTTCGCGGCAATGGAAATCGCAAAATTGGGCACGCCGTGAATGTAGTTGGTGGTGCCGTCGAGCGGGTCGATGATCCATTGCACGGTTTCCGGCGCAGCGATTTGCCGCCCGCCCGTCGCGTGCGTTTGCTCTTCGGCGAGAATGTGATGATCCGGAAACACGGCGAGAATGTGGCCGACGATTCTTTCTTCCGCGGCGCGATCGGCCGCGGTCACGAAGTCGGATTCGGCCTTGGTTTCGATGCGCAGCGTCTCGCGTTGTTGCGCCATGCCGAGCAGCGCTTCTCCGCCGGCGTGCGCCGCCGCGATGGCCGTGTCGAGAAAATATTGATATGTCATATTAAAAAACTCTTGCAATTGACCAAAAAAGTGCTAAATATAATTAAGATTGAATTTTGCTTTTCGTTACCAAAACCAAAAACAGTTTTTAAACATTTATGGAGGTTACACACCATGAAATTCTCTGTCGAGAAACGCGGAAACGTAACATTACGCGGGCGAAAGGGAAAATACAGTAAACTATATAAACAAATTTTTGACAGTTTGCCGACATTATCGAAAGAAGACGTTTTGGTTATTGATCTTTCACACGAAGCCAAGGACGGTAAAGAGCTTTATGCTTACACCAACGCGGTCCGCATCAAGCTGCGCAAGCACAAAGAGTCCGCCAAGTATGCTGTGAGTCAGGACACGGCGAACGCGCGCCTACTGATCTTTCATCGTTAAGCCTGGCTGTGCGAAAGCGCGGGAGTTTATTTTCGTCAAAAATCTTTTAATTTGTAGATCTTCGAGAAAGTAAAAAAATCTTTCCCCAACGGATGAATCACGATCAGCGAATCTCCCTTATTATAAG
>JBOHQZ010000983.1:0-2762 GCA_050732275.1 bacterium | reverse complement strand
ACGGCGATTCAAACGGCTTATCAAATTGCGGCGTACATACCCAAATACATCGTGGGCTCGATCGTGTTTCAATCGGAAATGCTCGAGCTGGCGCCGACCTTGATGGCACTGGTGTTGGCCGGCCGCGTCGGCGCCGTGATCGCCAGCGAGATCGGCACCATGAAGGTTTCCGAGCAAATCGATGCGCTCGAATCCATGGGCGTCGATCCCATCGGCTATCTCGTGATGCCGCGCCTTATCACCGGCGTCACGATGTTTCCCATCATCATCATTTTTGCGGTCGTGGTCGCCGTCACCGGCGGATTTTACGTGGCCACCACGATGATGGGTGTGACCGCCGCGGATTTCGTGCGTGGCATGAAAGAAGCCTTTCGGTTCAAAGATGTGTGGGTCGGATTGATCAAAGCGACGATTTACGGCGCCATCATTACGCTGCTCGGCAGTTACATGGGCATGGAAACCGAACAAGGCGCCAAAGGCGTCGGCATCGCTGCGACCGCCACCGTGGTTTCGTCTTCATCGTTTATTTTGATTATGGATTACATTCTCACGCGCACGCTGTTGAAATTTTACTGATATGATCGAATTTAAAGACGTACACAAAGCTTTTGACAATAAGCAGGTTTTACGTGGCATCAATCTTACCGTTCAGGAAGGCGAGCTGATTTCGATTCTGGGGCCGAGCGGCGGCGGCAAGAGCGTAACGCTCAAGCACATCATCGGCATTTTGATGCCCGACCGCGGTGAGGTGTGGGTGGACGGCCAGTTCGTTCCTAAGCTTTCGCGCCTCGAGCTGCAAGAGCTACGCAAGCGCTTCGGCGTGCTGTTTCAATCGGCGGCGCTGTTTGATTCCATGTCGGTTAAAGAAAACGTCGCATTTACGCTGCGCATGCACACCAAAATGTCGGAGAAGGAGATCGATCATCGCGTGGCGGAGTGTTTGGAGCAGGTAGAGCTGGCCGGTGTGGAAAAGCTCGATCCGGACGAACTGAGCGGCGGCATGCGCAAGCGCGTGGGTTTGGCGCGCGCGATTGCCATGAAGCCGGCCTACATTCTTTACGATGAGCCAACCACCGGCCTCGATCCTAAGACTGCGATTATCATCGGCGAGCTGATTGCACGCCTGCAAAAAAACCTTAAAATCACTTCCGTGGTGGTCACACATGACGTCAAGCTGGCGTGTGATATCTCAGATCGCATCGCGCTTTTTCACGAGGGCAAAGTGGCTGCAGTAGGCGCGCCGGAAGAAATCTCCAAAGGCGACGGCGAAATGATACGCAAATTTATGGAAGGGCAACTGTAGAAAAAAGCAAAAAGAAAAAGGCAAAATGGAAAAAACGCAAATCGTAAAATGTGCTTGTTTGCAACTTTGTGAGGGAATTTAATACGTATGAAGACTCGTACCATGGAGGCGGCGATTGGCATTGTCCTGTTTATCGCCAGTCTCACGCTGGTCATCGGTTTGGTTTGGCTGAGCGAGCAAACCGTCGGTTGGCGCAATTATGAGCTGATCGTGGCGTTTGAAACGGCGCAAGGCCTGAAACGCGGCGATGCTGTGAATCTGGTCGGCATCAAAATCGGCCGCGTCGAGCGCATTGTTTTTCAAAACAACCGCGCCGAAGCGTACATTTTTCTGAACGACGACCACAAGCTGCCGCGCGACTCGAAATTTTTTCTGGAAAGCGGCGGATTGATCAGCGGCAAAATCATCAACGTCGTCCCCGGCGAGGCCTCGGATGATTATCTGGTGGAAGGCGAAGTCGTCGATGGCGAAGTGGTTGGCGGCCTGGAAACCTTGGGCCCGATGGTTTCCACCCTCGAAGGCCGTCTCCGCACCTCCGTGGACACGCTGCTCAGCACCGACAATCTGACGCGCATCCAAGCCACGGTGCGCCACCTGCAAGCCACCAGTTATGTGTTGGAACAGATTCTGGCGCAGAATCAAAAAAATATCGATTTGACGATGGCCAATCTGCAGGCCGGCTCCGAGCATCTCCGGATTTTGTTCAATCACAACAGCAGCAACGTCGATTCGGCGCTGACGAATTTGGCCAGCACCTCGGCGCGCCTCGAGGCCGCCTCGCGCGATCTCGCCGTGACGACGACGCGGCTCAGCGGCGTAAGCAAAGCCATTGAAGACCGGCAGGGCACGCTCGGCGCGCTCATCTACGAGCGCAGTTTGTATGACAGCCTCACGACCGCCACGCAGAATTTGAACGCACTGATCGAAGACATCAAGAAGCATCCGCAGAAGTATGTGAGAGTGAGCGTGTTTTAGTTCGACAAGATTTGTTTATGAATTTGGCTGTGACGGTCGGTATATTTAAGGGAGGAAGTTCTCGTGGCGATCAAATTCATTAAACAGGATGCCGCAGTTCTGCTTTTTTATCTCAATATTTTTGAGGTGAATCATGACAAAACCGAAGCTTGTGGAGACGATACGTGCAGCCATTCAAGAATGGGCGCAACAGCATTCTGTAGACTTGGCACTATTGGAAGTTAATCCAACCGATATCGAGTTGGATGTTCGGATCATCGTGGTTGCGCGTCATGGATTTGAGAACTGGTCGGAGATTGATCGTCACGAAAGCCTCTACAAATACCTACGCTTGAAGCTTGATGAAGCAGGCATCGTCAATTTGGTATCATTGATCACCATGCCCGAAGAAGAATATGATCAATACGAGCGGGTGGAGGTATCATAAAATTTTCAGTCGAGAGCACCAGTTCAACGCCGCTTGTTTATGACACAAAATTCGTTA
>JBOHQZ010000982.1:0-2763 GCA_050732275.1 bacterium | reverse complement strand
ACTCCAAAAAATTTGTCGTTCCACTGGTTTGAGCAGACCAGGTGCTTCCACCATTGGTCGTCTTTAAAATTGTGCCAGAAAATCCAACCGCCCAGCCGATATTGGCATCCGTGAAATAAACAGAATACAAAGCATTTGTCGTTCCACTGGTTTGAGCAGACCAGGTGCTTCCACCATTGGTCGTCGTTAAAATTGTGCCAGAAAATCCAACCGCCCAGCCGATATTGGCATCCGTGAAATAAACAGAATTCAAAGCATTTGTCGTTCCACTGGTTTGAGCAGACCAGGAGCTTCCACCATTGGTCGTCTTTAAAATCGTGCCAGGAAATCCAACCGCCCAGCCGGTATTGGCATCGGTGAAATGGACAGAATACAAATCATCTGTCGTTCCACTGGTTTGAGCAGACCAGGTGCTTCCGCCATTGGTGGTTTTTAAAATTGTGCCACAACATCCAACCACCCAGCCGGTATTGGCATCCGTGAAATAGACAGAATACAAATCATATGACGTTCCACCTGCAGAGTGCTGCACATGCCAATTTATCCCCCCATCAGTGGTTTTCATGACGGTTCCCGTCTCGCCAACTGCAAGAGCGGTGTTTTGGTCAAAGACATGAATATCCCCAAGCGTATTTCCTTGTGGCCGTGGGTTTTGCCAGAACCAGTCGGTTTGTGCAAAAAGATTTGCACTTAAGGATAATGCGAACGCCGCCAGTTTAATCATCGCTTTCATGATGCACCTCATTGAATTTGATCTACTACTTCATCACAGTCATTTTTTTCGTCAGAACCGCCGCCGCTCCATCCGGCGAGGCCGCTTCCAGTCGATAGAAATAAACTCCGTTGGCCACGCGATTACCGGCGTTATCAAGGCCGTTCCAGCGCACGAAATGCTGGCCGGCTGTTTTCAGGCCGGATTCAAGCAACGCGACCTGGCGGCCAGTCAGGTCAAAAACGGCCAGAGTAACATTGCCGTTATATGGCAGCTCGTAGCGAATGCTGGTTTCCGGATTTCCCGCAGAGCGGGATGTCGCTTCGCTCCAGAATGGATTCGGATAGTTTTGCGCCAGCTTGAATCTTTCCGGCACGCCTGCATCTCTATCGCGAGTTGCAACACCGGTCGTACTGGTAATTTCTGCGCTATAAACGCCGCGTCCGTGCGTTGCCGCGTAAATGCGGTTGAGGTTGGTATTCAGCTCGATTGCAACCACCTGCACCGTGGGAAAATTGTTCGTCGAAGGCTGCCACGTTTGTCCGCCGTCTTCGCTGAGAAAAACCCCGATGTCCGTTCCGAGAAAAAGCCGGTTGGGTTGCTCGGGTGCACTTGCATCGTGTTCGCGGGCGTGTCCGGCAAGTTGTTGGTGATGTCCGTCCAACTTGCGCCGGCATTTGTGGATTTGAAGACATGCGGCGCGCCATAGCCGCAATATGTCAAGTAAACGGTGGCCGGATTCGACGGATCGAATTCGATGTCGGTGATAAAACGATTCGGCAGGTTCGGCCGCGTCACCTCCGTCCAACTTATGCCATTATTCTCCGTTTTGAACACCCGCGCTTCGTCGGACCGCAGGACGTCGTTCGTTGCAGCCCAAATAATATTATCGTTACCCTCGGCAATGGCGACCGCGACGATCGGTTTATTGGAGAAGCGGTTGCTCAGCGGCGTCCAATCGTTGCCCTGGTTTGTGGTTTTCAGCACGCGATATGTTCCCAAGACGAGTATGTTGGGATTGTTGGGAGACATTTCGAACGGCGCAAAGAAATTCGCGCCATTCACATCCTCCTGCGTGATGCCATTCGAGCCGTCCGTGAAGCCGATGTTTTCTGTGCTGATCGTTCGGCCAGTGGAATAATCAAAACGCGCACGGCGCATATCCACGTAGTAGCTCGAATAATAGGCAGTGGCCGGATCGTTGAAGTCAAAATACGACGGCCCTCCATCGCCGGTGAAAAACTCGAACCAATCATTGATGCCGCCATGGATGAGCATCAGCGAGCCGTTGTCCTGGGTGCCGCCGAGCATGATTCCCGGATTGGTGGGGTGAACCGCGAAGAAATAGAACTGTGTCACACCAAGGTCTTTGTTAAGAATTTCCCAAGTAACACCTAAATCACGGGAGCGGGCCACGCCGCCATCGCTGCCGTTATAAAGTATCGGCGGATTGGTGGAACGATCAAAAGCGAAAACGTGATGGTCGGCATGCACGTAAGGTATGCCTTCTGGGTTCTCGTCCCCGGGCCGGATCCACATACTCACTTGTGACCAGGAATTTCCACCATTGATGGATTTGTAAATATCCAGCCCGCTGACAAACACGATATTCGGATCAGCCGGATGAACGACGATCGCATTGGCGTAATTGCCCTGACTCCCAAGCGCAGTCATGAGGCCATAGTTGCGATTGGTCTGACTGCTGGTCAGCGGGGTGGTCACTTGCGTCCAGCTCACGCCGCCATTGTTGGTTTTCCAAATTCCCAGCATCGCGTAGTTCGGCAGGTTAACGGTATCACCCGTTTTTCTCAGATATGCAAACGAAGCATAAAGAACGTTGGGATTGGACGGCGCCATCGCGAGCTCGATGCGGCCATAACCGAGATTGGGCAAACTCGGATTCGGCAGGCCATTGGTCAGGCGCGACCACGTCTGCCCACCGTCGGCCGATTTCCAAATTCCACCGCTCGTATAACGCAGTCCGAACGTTGCATAGACCACGTTGGCGTTGGTTGGATTGACCACCACGTCCATGGCAAAATCGTCGAATT
>JBOHQZ010000981.1:0-2764 GCA_050732275.1 bacterium | reverse complement strand
TGCCATTTGTGCGTGTCATCGCTGCGGAGGCGATGCTTAGCGCCACCGCGCGCGTGGATTTCTTCAAATCCCATTGGCTCGATGTTGAACCGCTCGCCATCCAACAGGCCGGTGATGCCGGTTTGCCCCGGTTCCGGACGCTTGGCTTGGCAATACGGGCAAGTCGTGGGATCGTGTGGTTTGTAATCCGTCGGCTCTTCGTAGGTGCTGATGTAGCCCTCGAAATTGCGCAGCACGACTTTGTGATCCGACACGCTGAGCAAATAATTCGGCATGAGCGGAATCTTGCCGCCGCCGCCCGGCGCATCGACGACGTAAGTCGGAATCGCATACCCGGAAGTATGGCCGCGCAAGCCTTCGATGATCTCGATCCCCTTTCCCACCGGCGTGCGGAGATGGCCGGAGCCTTCCACCAAATCACATTGATACAAATAATACGGCCGGATGCGAATCTTCACCAGGTCTTGGACCAGCTTGCGCTGAATGTGAACGCAATCATTGACGCCGGCGAGCAAGACACTTTGATTGCCCAACGGCACACCGGCGCGGGAAAGCTTATCACATGCCAACGCAATCTCCGGCGTAATTTCTTTCGGATGATTGAAGTGCATATTCACCCACAGGGGGTGATATTGGGAAAGCGTCGCACATAGCTCGTCGTCAACACGCTGCGGCAGAAAAATGGGCACGCGCGTGCCGAGGCGAATGATCTCCAGATGCGGAATGGCGCGCAAGCGGCCGAGCAAGTTGTCGAGCACTTTGGGCGGTAAAATGAAGGGATCGCCGCCGGAGAGCAACACGTCGCGAATTTGCGGGGTGCGCGCGATGTAATCGAGCTGCGCGTCGTACTCGGTGCGGCTGAATTGCGCCGCGGGATCGCCGACGATGCGGCTGCGCGTGCAATAGCGGCAATAGCTGGCGCACTGTGTGGTCACCAACATCAGCACGCGGTCGGGATAGCGATGCACCAAGCCCGGCACCGGCGAGTGGCGATCTTCCGCCAACGAATCTTCCATCATCGAGGTGAATGGCACCATCTCAGCGTCGGTCGGAATCACCTGCTTGCGGATCGGGCAATCGGGATCATCCGGATCGATCAAAGCCGCAAAAAACGGCGTGATGTCGACGCGGAACAGGTTGTTGGCGCGCAACGCCTTTTTTTCGCTTTCGGTCAGATTGACGATCTGGCCCAACTCTTCGACCGAATTGAGGCGATGCTTGAGCTGCCACCGCCAATCATTCCATTGCTCATCGGGAACGTCGGCCCAAATTTTCGGCCGCGGGGTGAAAGCCGGCTTCTTCGAGCTTGGCGCGCCATTTCCGGCTGCACCTGCCGAGGCGCCGTTATCGGATTTTTGTTGCAACAAAACGTTGTCGCCCATAAGCTGCGCTCCTTTCGATTTTTTTAAATTGTGTTATTTCCTTAATTTTATTTCCTAAAGATACAAAAACTTTTGGAAACTTCCAAGAAATTGTGCATCTTATGTGATGGCTCTGACCGCATCATGCACAGGAAGACTTTGAAAGGAGCGACAACCCATCAAATGGATTCCGTGGGAAGAATTAAGCAGGAGAGCTATGAGCCAAAGCCAGAGATGGAAGACTTCTGCTACACGATCGTTTGAATCGGAAAAGTTTAACGCGTTAATCGCCGCCATCCCCGTACTGCAAAATGTGCCAGACCATCTTCTCCGGCAGCTTACCGCGGAAATGCTGCGCACCTACTCCGACGGCGAGGTCATCATTCATGAAGGCAAGCCGGCGAAGCGGCTGATTGTGATTTTGCAGGGCACGGTTGAGATTTTACGCGACAGCGTTTTTCTCGTTTCACGCAGCGCCAATGAAATTATCGGCGAGCTTGGGGTGATGGACAACGTGGCTTACAGCGCCACCGCGGTGGCGTGGGGAACGGTGCAAGTGCTCGCCATTCCGGCGGCGCTGGCCAAAAAGCTTTTGAAGAACTATCGCTTTACGCTCAATCTCATCAAAATCCTTTCGGCCAAACTGCGCGAGGCCACCGACGACGAGGCCGTGCGGCTGGCTCAAGAAGAGAACATGTTCGCGGCCTTTCGCAGCCACGTGCATCCGCGCGTGCTCGACGATTTGCTCGCCCGCGGCCTGGAAAATTACGGCGCGCCGCGCTATATCGACTGCGCGATTCTGTTTGCCGACATCCGTTCGTACACCTCGCTCTCGCTCGAAGCGACGCCGGAACAGATCGTCAAAGAATTGAGCCGCTATCTCGACGGGATGATCGAGATCATTCACGCGCACGACGGCATGATCGACAAATTCATCGGCGACAACGTCATGGCGGTTTGGGGTTTTGCGCAACCGGCGCAATCCTATTCCCCCTCGGCGGCGCTGTCGCGCCCGCTTCGCGACATCACGCCGATACGCTTCACGCCCAACGGACCAAACTCAACCTTTGCAGAAGAAAACCATGCGGTGAAAGCGCTGAATTGTGCCATTGCCATGTGGAAGGCGGCGCAGAAATACTCATTTCGCGGCCGGCCAATCGAGATCGGTATCGGGCTGAACTACGGCACCGTGTTCTGCGGCAACGTCGGCAACGACCGCAAACGGCAATTCACCGTTTTGGGCCATCCGGTCAATCTGGCCTCGCGCTTCGAATCGTTGACCAAAGAACTCAAAGCGCCGATCGTGGTCGGTGAAAATTTTTATCACCAGCTTCCGCCGAAATGCCGCCGCCAATTTCGGGAACACCGCAACGTGAGCGTGCGCGGCATCGATGCGCTCACGT
>JBOHQZ010000980.1:0-2765 GCA_050732275.1 bacterium | reverse complement strand
ACCGCCAGTTGGCCGGGGAGCACGCCGGAGAATGTCGAAGCGTTTGTCACTTCGCCGATTGAAGCCATCAGCCACACGTTGCCGCACGTGCGCAAAGTCAGCTCGGAATCCAGCGAAGGCAACACGCGCATTGAGATTGAATTCAGCCGGCAAGCGGAGATGGATTTTGTCAGCCTCGAGCTGGGCGAGAAGTTGAGCTATCTCACGCAAGAGTTGCCATTTGGTGTTTCGACGCCTCAGATCGAAAAGTATGTCCCCAAAGAATTTCAGACCGACGCTTTTCTCAGCTATCATCTCGCCGGCAATTTAGCGCCATACGAGTTGCGGACATTTGCCCTCAAAAAATTGCGCGGGCCGTTGCTCTCTATCAATGGCATCGCCGAAGTCGAAGTGCTTGGCGGCGAGGAGCGCGAGCTGCACATTTTAGTAGACCGCGCCAAGCTGGAAACCTACAAGCTTTCGCTCGCCGACGTGCAACAAATCCTTGCCGGCGCTCAAATGCGCCAACAAGTCGGGCGTTTGTCCACCGGCGGCCAGCATGTCGATTTGGTCATCGAAAATTTTTCTCAAGACGTTGGCGATCTGGCGAGCTTGCCGATGGCCAAGAACGGCGCAACGTTAAACCTACTCGATGTCGCGCGCCCGCAATTCACCACCGTGCCGCCGCTTTCCATCACCCGCATCGACGGCGAGCCGGCGGTGCTGCTGCGCATTCTGCGGCAGCCGGGAATCAACTCGCTGCGCGTGGCCGAGGCGATTTATGCCAAACTGGAAGAGCTGAAGAGAACTTTTCCAAGTGATTTGCGGCTGCTGAAAGCCCAGGACGAAACCACGCGCATGCGCGAGGACTTGCGAGATCTCGCCGTCCGTTCCTGCTTCAGCCTGCTGATCGTTCTGCTGGTGCTGCCTTTGTTCCTGCGCTCGTGGCCGGCTTCGTCGGTGGTCATGGCGACGATTTTTTTCGCCGTCTTGCTGGCATTGAACATTTTCGGGATTTTCAATCTCGGTCTCAATCTTTTAACCTTAGCCGGTTTCGCGCTCGGATTTGGGATGCTGGTGGATAATGCGATTGTCGTTGTTGAAAACATGTATCGTCTGCGCCAAAGCGGCATGACAGGATTCGAGGCAGCAGCAAAAGGCACAGCGGAAGTCGCCGTCGCCATTACCGCATCGACACTGACCACCATTGTCGCCTTTGTTCCCTTACTCTATTTTTTTACCGGTGAGCTGCGAGACTACCGCGAGTATTATGTCTCCTTCGCATTAGCTGTTTGCGCCTCACTTGCGGCGAGCCTGCTCGTTGCTTTCACATTAACGCCAACTTTAGCCGCGCGTCTTTCATTCCGCCGAAAAATTCAACCAACTGATTTTACTATCACCCCATCTCCCGCCCCCCCTTTCTCCCCTTCACCCTTGCAATCTCTATATAAACGACTACTCGCCATCTTCCTTAAATGGCGGTGGGTGGTTATACTTTTTGCGCTCGGCCTCTTCGGCGGCGCGACCTACATTTTTCTCAAAGAAGTCACGCGCGGCTCACCGTGGAAATGGGGCGAGGAGACTTATATCGTCGTTTGGACGCGACTGCCGACTGGTGCGCAATTGGAACGGGCGGATGCGATTGCACGATTTTTTGAAGAGCGTGTGGTGGGACAATCCCAGGTTGAACGCGTGTTTACGAGAGTATCGGCAGAATATGCGAACCTGCGGATCACCTTTCCTAAAGCCGCACAGTTTTCTGCTTATCCTTTAATAATGAAGGAACAACTCTCGGTGCTGGCCAGCCGCTTTGCGGGAATCAGTATCGGCGTGTATGGCTACGGGCCAGGGTTTGCCATCGGCTTTGGCGGCAGCGCGCCACAATATCGGTTGCGCGTGCTGGGTTATAATTATAATGAAACAAAAGAATTCGCCGAAGAGATCGGCCGCACCCTCTCGCGCCATCCGCGCGTGCGGGAGGTGAACACCAGCAGCGCCGGCTGGTATGCGCAGGGCGAAAGCTTTGAGACGATTCTGGCCATTGACCGCGAAAAATTGCCGGCTTACGGTTTGACCGTGCAGGCGGTGATGGCACAGCTTGGCGCGCACTTACGAGAGGATTTCACGCGGCGGGAACTCATCATAAATGATGAGCCACTCATTTACCGGATCAAATTCGCGGATTTCGACAAGTTTGAATTGCAAGACCTGTTTCGCATGACCTTGCGCGGCGAGAGAAACCAGCCGGTGCATCTCGCTGATATTGCGCACATTGAAGAGCGGCCGACGCAGTCGATGATCGCGCGCGAGAATCAGCAGTACCAACGCTGGATCACGTTTGAGTTTCGCGGGCCGTGGAAGCTTGGCAATCGCTATGTGGAGAGTATTGTGAAAAACACCCATCTGCCGCCGGGCTACAAGCTCGAGCAGCCGGAGTGGCGCTGGGGCAACGTAGAAGAAGAGAAAGAATTGTGGAAAGTGATTGCGCTTTCCTTAATATTAATTTTCATGGTGACCGCGGCGTTGTTTGAATCGCTCAGACAGCCGTTTATCATTATGACTGCGGTGCCAATGGCGCTGGTCGGCGTGTTTCTTATTTTCTGGCTCACCGATCAACCTTTCGACCGCTCAGCTTATATCGGCGTGGTGCTGCTCGGTGGGATCGTTGTCAACAACGCCATCATCATGGTTGATCACATCAACCAATTGCGCCGCAGCGGAATGGAGAGACATGAAGCGATCATCACCGGTGCGACCGATCGTTTGCGGCCGATTCTCATGACTTC
>JBOHQZ010000979.1:0-2765 GCA_050732275.1 bacterium | reverse complement strand
CACTTTTTTGGACGCTCGTTGGCGCGGCGCCGACAGAAAATTTCAGGATTTTGCCGTTCGGCAGGCGCGCTTTGAGGTTGTTGAGTGAAGCACAAAATTCTTTTTGCGCGGCGCGATAACACGGCCGATCCATCGGCTCAAGACGCACCAGGACGGCTTCCGGCGTTGATTTGATCCAGCCGTGGCAGCGACTGATATGATCGAGCAGATTGACCACGTCACGTTCATCATGATAATGCTTGCGCAGCATATCGGTGAGCGTCCGTCGCGCATTCCAGACCATGGCTTGGACCAAATCAAAGAGATTTTTTCCCTCACGGTCAATGACTTTGAAAGTTTCCTTGCCATTGGTCGCTTCGGCCAAGGTGGTTCGTTCCGGCGTGGCCTGCAATTTTTCTTCGAGCGCCGCGAGCGCACTTTCGAGGGCCGTGCGTTCGCCCAGCAATCGTTGCCGCTTGGAATTCACGCGCACGCTGCCAGTTTGATTGTGGGCTTCTTCAACAGCGGCCAATTTATTGGCGCTCTTTTGTAACTGTTTTTTGATATGTTGTTTTTGTGTTTCAAGTTCTTTGTAAATTGGGTTATCGATTTCTTGGTTTTTGCTTTCTTCGGTCGCTTGCAAGAGCGGGATGTAGTGCGGATTAAAACGTTCCGCGATATACTTGAAGCCGTTTTCACTCTTGCCCCAACGCCCGAGCATCGCTTGGCCTAAAAAGATGGCGTCTTCGAGGGCGTCGTTGCTGACGCATACGGGTCGGCGATTGCGATCGACATTCCAAATCACAATCCGGCGCAAGGCCACCGATATCGTCTTCTCGTCATTCCAGTACGTTTGCTTGTCAGGAAATTCGTAAAAACGATAGCGATGTTCGTTGACGGTGATCGGTTCCGAGAACAAATCCGCGGACAAGGCTTGAATCTCTGCGTCGTTGGTATACTTCTCCCACGTGAGCAAACGATGCAGCGACATGCGGTCGAAATGTTCGACGCCCCAACTCCCGCGGTCGGAAACGATCAGCGGCGAGAGCGCTTCCTGAAAATGGTTTTTCACTTCCGTGGAAATCGTTTCGATGGCTTGGCGCAAATCACCATTGCCTTCTTCCAACTGAAAATAGACGATGCGGCCGGTCGCGTCGTGAAAAACGATGTTGGTCTGGCCCGGCATGGCGAGGCGACGTTGGGTAAAATAGCCTTTATGCACGCGTTCTTTGCCACTAAAAGGAATAAAGGTGCCATCCGCATAAAGGATATAACAACTGACCAAGCCCGCTTTGATTTGGTTGACAAAGAACTGTTTGATCAGAGCCGCCCCGTGCGCCTTTTCCGCAACGGTGTGCAGCCACTGCGAAAACTTGGTGCGCGACGGCGCATGCTCCACGCCACACACGACGCCCAGCTCACGGCTTTTGACCGCCTTGAGTTGTTCGATGGACTTGATGCCGTGAATCAACATTTGTGTAAAGAAGATGAAAACGTTGGCCAGTTTACCATACGTGTTGGCAAAGAAGGCGGTGAAATTCCAGTCGTTCTCCAAAATGGCGCTGAAAATCATCCCACCGGCATACCGCGATGGCTGCCAGTCGTGAGTTGGATTGAAATTTTCCGGCGCCGCTTCGGCCGCAACCACCTCTTCAGTGGGCAACGGCAGAACGCTCTGGTTGGCCTTGCTTTTTTGCTGGGCCTCGCGGGCTTCTTCACGGCGCTGTTCATGCTGCCGCGCTTTGTTGCCCGTGCCGCGCTTGTCGCTATGAAGCAGCCCGTCGGCGCCAAAGTATTCATAAGTATCCAGCGTATTGTAAACGGTCTGCCGACTAATATCGAGCGCCTCGGCCACGTCACTCGGGGATGCGCCCATGTCGTTGACGAGCTCAACGATGAGCAAGCGGCGACTGGTTGCCTGGCTGATGTCAACGCGCTTCAGCAGGCTGCCGTTTTTGTACAGCGTGACATGCTTTTTATCACGTTCTGCCATCAGACCGTTTCCCAGCTTGATCATGAAATTTCCTCTCGTTTGTCAGTATGGCCTTCAAGGACTGACAAAAGATAAGAAATTTATTTAAATAAAGAAACATAAATTTAAGAATGTTTTAAAATTTTTTAATAGTAAACATATATGACGCAATTATGAAAACTTTGTTTGTCCAATTTTACATATTTTAAATCGACCCCGCGGCTCATCCGGCGCCTTACCCGCGCCTTGGGGTGAGCGGCTGTTTCAGAGGCCGTCGTTGACGTTATCACGTTCTGCCCGCACCCTTTCGATGGTTGTTGCTTCGTGTTTACTCGTTTCACTTTTGCGGCGGACAAAAGATGAAAAAAGACGGAAATGAAATCACGAAGCTTCGGGCGCGCGGCGGGGGGATTTTTTTCACTGCACCCGCGGGATCGGGACACTTGGGCGAAGGCCATTTGTCCAATTATTGGCGTTTTTGGCCCAAAACCCTTGTCAAATGCAGTTCAAACCGCAAATCTAGAAACCGACCTTGACGAGGTCTGAATCTCAAGTATTGTGGCGATACCTATACTGAACTCACCCGAAGAACGTTACTGCCCAAGCGATGTTTCCTAAAATTTATACTGATTGTTATTTCCGGCGGCACGGCCTCGCTGATCACCGGGTTGCGCCGGGAATTTTCAGATGCGGTGCGGTCGGCGCACATTATCGACGTCGTATCCGACAATTATTTCAATACGGCGTCATTTATCTCCAACAATCTCGATCGGCCATCCTCGGTCACGACGCTGGATTTGACGCTCCCTGGCGT
>JBOHQZ010000978.1:1729-2769 GCA_050732275.1 bacterium | reverse complement strand
TTTGCTTTGGCTTCGGGATTCGAGCTGGTGTTCACGCGCGATCGCGGCGACTGGGTGAATGGCACCGTCTCTTATAGTTTTATGAAAGCGGAAGGGTTGAGCGAAACGGAAAATCAGGGCGTCAATTATGCGCAGTGGGGCTTTCCGGTTTTTGACCGGCCGTTTTACTTGAGCTGGGATCAACGACACACGCTCAAGGCGGACGTGCTGCTGCTCTTGCCGTGGCGCATTGCTGCGAATATGCTCTGGCAATTTCACACCGGCCGCCCTTATACTTTTTATCCTTCCAAAGACGGCTTTACGCCGGACAACCCCAATCAGCTCTTTCTGCCGAATAACCGCCGCATGGCGCGCAACCAAACGCTCGATTTGTATGTTTCCAAAGATTTCTTTTTCCAAAGCAAATCGAGCGGCGAGGTCGACGAGGCGCCTAAGCTTATCGTCTACCTGGATGCGCGTAATCTGCTCGATCGTCTCAATGTGCGCTGGGTCGATTCCTCCGGCCGGGTTGGCGGCGAGCTTGGCGATCCCTCGGCTTTTTATTCTCCGCGTCGAACTTCCATTGGTTTAAGCATAAAATTTTGATGAAAGCCATTCTCGTAAAAGACGACGCCGCACGCTCGCTCTATTTCGCGGACGCGCCAACTCCGCAGCCCGGCCCGGAGGCCGTGTTGATCAAGATTCACGCTACCGCCGTCAACCGCGCCGATCTGCTGCAGCGGCGTGGTCTCTATCCTCCGCCGCCGGGTGAATCCGACATCATGGGTTTGGAAGCCGCCGGCGTTATTGTTGAAAAAGGCGCCAACGTCGGTGATTGGCAAATCGGCGAGCGGGTTATGTGTTTGCTCGGCGGTGGCGGCTATGCGGAGTACGTCGCGGCAGATCAAAACATGCTGTTGCGGATTCCCGCACACTTGAGCTTCGAGCAAGCCGCGGCGATTCCCGAAGCGTTTTACACCGCGTTCGTCAACTTATTTCTCGAGGGGGATTTGAAAGCAGGCGAGTTGTTGCTCATTCACGCCGGCGCGAGCGGGGTTGGC
>JBOHQZ010000978.1:0-1719 GCA_050732275.1 bacterium | reverse complement strand
GGGTTGGCACCGCGGCGATTCAATTAGCGCGGCAAGCCGGCGCGCGAATTTTTTTCACGGCTGGGAGCGACGAAAAAATCCGGCGCTGCCTGGAACTCGGCGCGAATGCTGGGATCAATTACAAAACGGAGGATTTTGCCGCGCGGGTGGCCGAGCTGACGCAACAAGAGGGCGTGGAGGTAATTCTCGACTGTGTCGGCGGCGAATATCTGCACAAAAATCTTGCGCTGCTGCGGCTAAAGGGCAGGCTCGTGCTCATCGGCTTGTTGAGCGGCGCCAAAGCCGAAATCGATCTCGCGCTCATTTTGAGAAAACGCCTGCGTCTCATCGGCTCGGTCTTGCGCAACCGCACGCTCGCCGAGAAAATCGCCATCACCGCCGCTTTCAAAGAAAAGATTTTGCCGCTGTTTATTAATCAACAGATTCAACCGGTGATCGATTCAGTTTATCCGCTCGCCGAAGCCGGCGCGGCGCACGAACACGTTGCAGCGAACAAGAATTTTGGAAAAGTGGTGTTGCGGGTCGCCACGAATAAAAGGTGATTGGAAAGTATTCTCCTGACTATAGCCCCATCCCTGAAGAGCCACAGCCAAACAAGTTTTCAAACAGCTTTTCCGCTCGGCATTATTGCATTTGACCTTCCATTTTCGTATCTTGTAACCGATAAGTGACTTACTTTTTAGTGACTCACCGCTAGGTTAAAAACGGCGACATGGAAAATCCCTTCGTTTACGGCCGCTATGTCAGCGGCGAAGCTTTTACCGACCGCGCGGAAGAACTAGCTTACCTGGTTCGCGAATTGGAATCCAATGGCCGGATTTTCCTGATTTCACCACGGCGATACGGCAAAAGCTCGCTTTTACAAAGCGTTCGCCAGGAGCTTCTCAAGAAAGGCCTTCTCGTGGCCTATTTTGATTTGTACAAAATCGCCACGATGAACCAGTTTGCCGAAGCCTACGTCACGGCGATTTTGGATGCATCAAAATCAAAAAGCCGCAAAATCATGAAATGGATCACGGCTTTCCTGCCGCGTCTCCGGCCGAAAATATCCTTCGAGGCGCCCGAAGCGCCATCCATTTCGCTCGATTATTCGCTTGAAAATGAAGAGTCCTGGAAAGAGCTGGAAGCGATTTATCATCTGCCACAGAAAATTGCAACGCAAGAGAAAAAGAAATTCGTGGTGATGTTCGACGAGTTTCAGGAGATTGAAAAGCTCGGCGGCGCCGCGCTCGAAAAACAATTGCGCGCCGCCATTCAGTCGCACAACCGGGTCAACTATGTTTTCGCCGGTTCCAAACGCCACGTGCTGTACGACATGATCTCAAATCGAGCGCGCGCCTTCTATCAGCTTGGCGAGGTGCTCAACCTGCAAAAAATTCCCGCCGAAGAAATGGCGCGTTTCATTCGTGAGAACATGGAATCCACCGGCTTCAAAATTGACGAAGCGGCCATTCGGATGATTCTCGACGAAATGCGAAATGTCCCCAATAATATCCAATTGCTCTGCCATCGTTTATGGTCTGAGAACCAGAGGAGCAAGCGCATTGCTGCTGCCAATGTCGAACAGGCAGTCCGAAATCTCGTTCTCAGCTACGCCCCGCTGTTCGCAGAAATTTGGGATACGTTGACGCTTTTCCAGCAAAAGCTGCTCAAAGCCATCGCGCTGACCGGCGGCGTGGCTCTGGCTTCCGTCCGCAACATCAAGCGTTTCGAGCTGCG
>JBOHQZ010000977.1:0-2770 GCA_050732275.1 bacterium | reverse complement strand
TTTCCAGCAAAAAGGCGCTAGCGATAGTCATCCACATCAGCCAGCGCAAATCGCCGGCGCCGCGCAGATTGCCCATGAGCGTACCGTTTAGCGCTTTGGGAATCTGCGCCACAGCAAAAACCAGAATGACGAATTTACCAATGTGAATGACTTCCGGATCATCGGTAAAGACGCGCATCACTTGCTTTGGAAAAGCGCCGAGAATGATGACCACTACCATCACGGTGGCAAACATCAGCCAACTCGAAATCTCAGCGGTGTGCTGCGCCAGGCGCCGTTTGGACGCGCCAAGATTTTTGCCCATCAACGTCATCGCGCCCAAGCCAAATCCCATATATAACATGGAAAGAATCGCTTGAATACGCAGGAGCACTTGGTGCGCCGCCAACAGCTCGACGCCAAGCTGCGCCACGTAACCGGTGACGACGAGCTGGCCGAATGCCCAAACCAATTGTTCGACCGTCGTCGGTATGCCCGCGTTGAACAACCGTTTGAACGATTGCAATTTGGGTCGGGCCATCTCGCGGAACGAGAGATAGAGCACGCTCTTGCCGCTGCGCAGCAAATACAGCGTGCCGAAAAAGCCGAGCGTATGGCAAGTTCCGGCGGCCAATGCTGCGCCGCGCACACCGAGCGCCGGCAAGCCCAACCAGCCGAAAATCAGCGTCGGCGCCAAAATCAAATTCAGCCCGTTGACGCTGAGATTGATCAGCATAGAGTAATGCGTATCGCCGGCCCCGCGAATAATCCCAACCGCAATGAAATTTGTAATAATCAGCGGCGCAAAAACGGCGAGCGTTTTTAAATACGTCACGCCGGCGCGCTCGGCTTCGGCGCTGCCATCTTCTTTGATCAATTTGAAAATGTTGGTGGCACCGAAATACCAAAACAGCGCCAATGCACAGGCCAGCACCACGCCGAGTATCATGGCCTGGCCGAGAATGTGATTGGCCTCCTGTTTGTCGCCGGCGCCGAGATGGCGCGTGATGATCAATGAGCTGCCGACCACAAAAGTGATCAGTACCGTGATGCACAAAATGATCACTTGTAGCGCCATGCCCACGCCGCCAAAAGCCGCTGCACTAATTTGGCCGATCAGAATCGATTCGACCGTCCACATGATCGTCTGCGAGGCCAAATCAACAACGGCCGGTAACGCGGTGCGCAGCAAGCTCTTTAGCGGTGAAGGCTCTGAGCTGCTCGTTTTCACTGGCGTGGTTTGCGTGGCTGAATCCCTATCCGGACTCCAATGGGACAAGGTTGACCCTCCGAGCTAAGCGTTTGCCAAAGGTGCATAAACTCGTCGAGACTCAGTCATAATATTCGAGACCCAAGTGGGTAATCAATTCCTCGCCGCGCAGATGGCGCAAAGTGTTCTTCAATTTCATCAATTGAATGAACAGATCGTGCTCCGGATAAAGCTCGGGCGCCGTCATCGGGCTTTTGAAATAGAACGACAGCCACTCTTGAATGCCCTTCATGCCGCTGCGCTGTGCGAGATCGAGCAAGAGCACCACGTCGAGGGCAATGGGCGCCGCGAGAATGCTATCGCGGCAAAGAAAATCGATCTTGATCTGCATGGGATAGCCGAGCCAGCCGAAGATGTCGATATTGTCCCAGCCTTCTTTGTTGTCGCCGCGCGGCGGGTAATAATTGATCCGTACTTTGTGATAATAATCCTTGTACAAGTCGGGATAAAGCTCGGGCTGCAAGATATAATCGAGCACAGAGAGCTTGCTCTCTTCCTTGGTGCGGAAAGACTCTGGATCGTCCAACACCTCGCCGTCGCGGTTGCCAAGAATGTTGGTGGAATACCATCCAGCCAGACCAAGCAGGCGCGCTTTAAGGCCGGGCGCGACCACGGTTTTCATCCAGGTTTGGCCGGTCTTGTAATCTTTGCCGGCGAGCGGCGAGCCTTTGATTTTGGCCAGCTCGATGAGCGCCGGAATATCGGCGGTCAAATTTGGCGCGCCGTTGGCGAAGGGAATGCCTTCCTGCAGCGCCGCGTAGGCGTAAATCATGCTCGGCGCGATCGCCACGTTGCTTTCGCGCAGCGCCTTTTCAAAGGATTCGATGGTGTTATAAGCCGGATGATTCGGCTCCATGAAAATTTCCGTGCTGCCACACCAAATCATCACCAGGCGGGACAGATTGTTTTTTTGCTTGAATGTCTGAATGTCGTCGCGCAGCATTTGTGCCAAATCCCATTTGCTCTTGGCGCTTTTCACATTCGGGCCATTGAGACGCTTGACGTAATTCTGATCGAACACGGCTTTCCACGGTTTGATCGCCTGCATCGGTGCTTTCACCTGTTCGAGTAGACGCGGCTCCAATACGCCGGCTTTCGTCGCGGCGGTGTAGCAATCGTCTTCATAAATATCCCAGCCGCCGAAAACGAGGTCTTCGAGCTTGGCGAGCGGCACGAAGTCCTTGATCAACGGCGTGCGTTTATCGGTACGCTTGCCGAGACGAATCGTGCCCATTTGAGTGAGCGAGCCAATCGGCTGCGCGATGCCACGCTTGATGGCTTCGACGCCGGCGATGAACGTGCTGGTCACGGCGCCCATTCCCGGGGTGAGGATACCGAGTTTCCCTTGCGGCGCTTGGATTGTTATTGATTTTTTAGCCAAGGTAATCTCCAAATCAAAATTGTATGATCTGATGCGTCCTTTGAATTCACATTCCTATACCAACAGTTTTTCATATCAAACAAAAAAAAATCAACCAAAACAAGTTCATTGGCTGGCCTTCAACATCGCCTTTTCCGTAT
>JBOHQZ010000976.1:0-2771 GCA_050732275.1 bacterium | reverse complement strand
GCGGGCCAATCATCGGAAAATGCGACGAACGAGGTGTCGCGCCTCAATGTGCCCGCAGGAATGTATTTCACTTTGACAATGGCCTCGCTGCAAAACTCGAGCAGGATGGAGGCGGATTCGCACGAAAAAATGATCGAATCGGCGCGAACGGAATGGCTGGAATAGTTGCCGACGAATTGTTGAGAGTAAGTGGTGGGTGCAAGGAGAAGACCGGTGATTGGCAGAATTGCTGCCAAACACGTGGGCAAATATTTTCGATGTTTGCTTTTGATCGACAGCCTCCTAAGCAGATGTAGTTAGATTAAAGGTTGGTCTTTGCCGAGAATTTCCTGCAAAACTTTCAAAACCGGCGGCAAAGCATGAGCCGTGAGCCACTCTGTTTTCAACCATAAACCGGCCAAAACTTTGGAATGCAGCCGGCCTTGGGCGTCTGGTTTAATTTCAACCCATTCGCCGTCCTGATTTTCGTAGAATTCAATCGTTCTTCGCAGCGGATCGACAATCCAATATTCTTTTACGCCATGCTCGGCGTAAAGAACAAACTTGCGGCCGCGGTCAACCTTGCGCGTGCTTTTGGAAAGCACTTCGACGCAGAGATCAGGCGGACCATTCACATATTTCTCACCGACGATGCCAAGACGGTTTTTGCTAATAAAAAAGAGATCAGGTTCGGGGCCCTGGTACTTCGCCAGTCTGACGGTCGTCGTTCCGCCGCCAACTTTCCCGAGATTGAATAGTTCATTGTAATTGTGGATGAGTGTACAAACCCACGAGATAATGAATCCGTGTTCCGGTATCGCCGGCGAGTCGCGGATAATTTTTCCATCCAACAAATCGGCCTTGAAATTTTCTTCGACGATGTCATAGAACTTCTCGAATGTGACCGGGCCGGCGGCGTTGGCGCTTTTGATCGACTGCTTTCTATCGGGCTTTTTGACAAAATAGGCCATTTTACCCTCCTGAATTTTGATTCAGGTGAAGTTAAGCAATCAACCTGAAAATTGCAATGAAAAAGTATTAGCCAGATAAATCTGTTTATCGTTGCAAAAGACGACGCCTGAAGGCGAAACTACGAACATTTATCGCACGAGCGTCAATTTCCTCTCCGCGGCAAGCTTTCCGGAGCGCAGGCGCAAGACGTAAACGCCGGCAGCGACGCGTTGGCCGGCGTCATTCGTGCCATCCCACGCGATGGCGTACTGTCCTTGCTCGCGCGGCGCATTCAGCAACTCACGCACGCGCTGGCCGAGCACGTTGAAAATTTCAAGCTGCACTTTTTCGCGCTGCGGGAGAGAGAAAACGATTTGTGTGGCAGCAGCTCCGATGGCGGGTGTAAACGGATTGGGATAATTCGGCAGCAGCGCGAAGCTCTCCGGTCCGCCGGCGGGTTCATCCACTTCGGTGCCGAGGCCGAACCAATTGTTGATAATGATCGCCATATTGGTGCGCAGCGCATTGGAGTCAAACCGGTAGGGCCGGCCGGAGATCACGACGAGATTGAAAGGCCCATTGGCCTTGGTTCGTGCCCGTACACCCATGATGGTGTTGGGATCAAAGTTGAGATAAAAAATAGGCTCGACAAAATTATTCGGCGATACATTCTGCCAGCCAGAATTGAGGCTGTTGACGTTAAGGGACTGCATATTCACCAAGGGGCTCAGCAAGGGATTGAGCTGCTGAATGATCTGCACGTTGGGCACGATTTGCGAACGGGATAAATGCAGATAATTTTGCAAAAAGTCGTCATCTAACAAAAACTCGGCGAGCAGTCGCGTGATCAGCACCAAGCGGCCGCCATTGTCCAGATAGGTTTTCAGCGCCGGCAAACTCGCCCGCCAGGCATCCAGATCGCCGTTGAAATTGTTGCCCACCCAAACGACGGCCTGATAAGGGCGCAGCTCATCGAAGGTCAACTGCGGCGTTTCTCCAACGAGCAAATAATCTTCCGGAAAGCCGAGGCCTTCGCTGATCACATCCCACGTATCAAAGATCCGGCCGGCGTTGAACGGCTGAGCAGCATACATTGCCGTCATTTCAGCGCCATAAGTTTCCCAATCAATGCCATTGACGACGAGAATTTGGGGAACGCCTTGCCGCACCGCAACTTTGAGGCGCGCGCCGGCCAGGCTCTCGACGCCACCGACTACCTTGGTAATTGCAAAGTTGAGCACCTCGCCGGTAATGAGGCCGGTTACTGTGAAAGTTGTGTCTGTCACCACCGTTGCTGTGATTTTAGCAAAATCCGCATCGGCTTGCCGAGCTAGCTTGCGATAGAGGTGGTATCCATTCAAACCAGTGTCATTTACCGGCCGCCAATGCAGCGTGACGCTATTCGCCGTCGTCGTCGCGCGAAAGCCGTCAATCAGCGGAGGTTGCGCCGGAAGCGCGAAATCGATTTCCTGAATAATTTGATTGTTTAGCGTGGTCAGCAATTTGAACGAAAGCTGATGATTCACCGGCGTCACCGGCGATGCGCTGAATCGCAGCGCTCCATTCAAAGCAGCGGTTTGATTGATGCCGATCGCGCCCACCGTTTGCAAAGAATCGCTGATCCTGACATACGGATCGCTGCTCCGCAAGCGGAATGCGCCGCTTGCCAACGCGGCAAATCCGCGGTTTTGCACGGTCAAGCGCAGCTCGTACGTTTCAATCGCATCGATCACGCCATTGCCGTTGCCGGAGCTGCCGCCGGTATTGTCATCATCGATTTGCGCGTTGGCAATCGTCAAACGCGGCGCACCGTTGAGATAAATCGTCAACGGCGTCGGCGA
>JBOHQZ010000975.1:0-2774 GCA_050732275.1 bacterium | reverse complement strand
TGACCTGGATGCCGGAACGATAATTGGCGACAATGTCAAAATTCAACCCATCTCTTCCCGGCACCGTCATGAGGGGAATGGATAAGCTGAGGTCACCGTGGGCATCGACACCGGGGTCGCTGGGCCGGATAAAATGGGATACTTCCGGCGCGAGTATACGCTCGTTGTGGATAACACTTTGCGACCATAAAGCTGATGAAAAGAGGAGTAAAGCAATAAACAGGGTGGAAGCAAGAGACAAGATCACGTTGGCAAAGGCGTGACGATTACAAGACCTGTACATTTTCATGGTCATCCTCCTTAAAATAACCGATGAAAGGATACGTGTAAATCGTGTGACTACATTAAAGCAACATCAATAAAACACTTTGCCGTTAGCGCTGGCAGTGGCCCCTCAGGAAAATGGCGCTACGACATAGGGAAAGATTTGTAATTCTTCGCTATCAGATTTTCGGCGAAACACGCGAAATACACGAAAGGCAAAAAAAATCGCGTTTTTCGTGTATTCCGCGGGCAGAATTTCAAATGTAACGAAATGAAAACTATCGCATATCCACAATCTCCGCCTCAGCGGGAATGCTAAGTGTAAACAGCGCGTCGGCGAGCGGGACGTTGCGCTGCGCGTTTTTCAGCACGTAAGCCGTCTTGTTGTCGTTGATGTCCACTTGCTCGATGCGCGCGGCCAGCCAGGTTGATTTGTCGATCCACACGGTGACGCTGCGGATGAACGAATTGTCGTCACGCGGGGTCAGCGCCAGCACGTAACAATCCACGGCGCCCAGCTTCTCACTGCGCAGCAGCTTGGGCTTGAACTCGTGCGTGTACTTGATGATCAAATCGCGCGGCAGCGGGTTGTCTTTCGATTTTTCCAGATTGTCGACGAAGACCTGGTTTTTGTCGAGCGAATACGTCCACACCGTTTTGCCGTCAGTGATGATCATTTGATTCGGCGTTTCGACGCGGTAGCGGTCGCCCTTTTTCAGATACAGCGTGCCGTTGAGCGTTTGCGTCTCGCCGGCGAGCGCCCAGGTGAACTCCTGCTCGAAATCGCCCTTCAACGACTCCAGCTTCTCATAAGTCTGGCGGATTTTGTTGACAATGTCTTCGGCTTTTTCCTGCGCTGCAACGATGGTTACCGAAAACAATAGAAATGCAAATAAGATTGACACAAAGAACAACGATTTTACTCTCATGGTAATGCCTCAATTTTTGGAACAAAAAAAATCGTAAAAAAGAGCGCTCGCAGAAAACAAACTGATCTAATAACGGCGACAACGGATTAAAAGAAAAAATGATTGCGTCCGTAGATATTTATATCCGTTGGCCGCTTTTTATCCGTTGGTGATTAAAAACTTTAGCATACTCGCAGACGGGCCGTCTGCGTTACTTCTCTAACCCCATTTCTTCCAATTGGGTTTCGTCGATGAGCACCTCGCGGGCTTTGCTGCCGTCGAAGCCGCCGACGATGCCGGCCGCTTCGAGCTGGTCGATCAAGCGCGCGGCGCGCGAGTAGCCGATCTTGAGGCGGCGCTGCAACAGCGAGATCGAGCCTTGCTGGTGCCGCACCACGAGCTTCAACGCCTCGTCGAAAAGCTCGTCGCGCAGGCCGTCCGCCCCGGGGCCAAGCCCATCGGCATTCTCGCCTTCGATGCGAATCGGCAGCAGGTCTTTCTCATAATGCGGCTGCTTGCGAATGTGCTCGATCACCTTCTCGGTTTCTTCGGAGCTGATAAACGCGCCGTGAATGCGAATCGGCTCCGGGCTTCCCGGCGGCAGGAAAAGCAAGTCGCCGTTGCCGAGCAATTTCTCCGCGCCGTTCATGTCGAGAATCGTGCGCGAATCGATTTTCGAGGCGACCTGAAACGCCAGGCGCGCCGGGAAATTCGCTTTGATCACGCCGGTGATCACATCCACGGAAGGCCGCTGCGTGGCCACGATCAAATGAATCCCGACCGCGCGCGACATTTGCGTAAGCCGGGCAATCGGCTCTTCCACTTCTTTGGCCGCAGTCAACATCAGGTCGGCCAATTCGTCGATGATGAGCACCATATAAGGCAACGGCTTCTGCGGCAGCATGCCTTCGGTCTGCGGCAATTTGCCTTCTTTGAGCCGCGTGTTATATTCGGAGATGTTGCGCACGCCGGCGCGCGCCAGCAGGCTGTAACGATTTTCCATTTCCCATTCGAGGCTGTGCAACACGGCGAGCGCATTCGCCGCCGTGGTCACCACCTCTTCATTGAGATCTTCGCGAAACGTGAGATGGTGAAACCGCAGCTTGCGATAGGTCGACAGCTCCAAACGCTTGGGATCGACCAAAACAAAATCGACCTGGCTCGGATGCGCTTTGTAAAGCATGCTGGCGATAATGGCATTCAGGCAAACGCTTTTGCCGGAGCCGGTGGCGCCGGCGACGAGCAAATGCGGCATGCGATCCAACGAGGTGACGTAAACCTGTCCGGAGATCGTTTCGCCGAGCGCGATCGTTAGCGGCGAGGCCGATTGGCGAAACGCTTCGGAATCAAGAATCTTGCGCAAGTACACGACTTGCGGTTCCGGATTCGGCAGCTCGATGCCGACCGCGGCTTTTCCGGGAATCGGCGCGACGATGCGAATGCGCTTGGCGCGCATGGCCAGCGCCAAGTCGTCGGCGAGCGCGGTGATGCGGCTCACTTTGATGCCGGGCGCCGGCTCGTATTCGTAGCGCGTGATCACCGGGCCGGGGTTGATCTCGACGACGCTGCCCTGCACGTCAAACTCGGCCAGCCGTTCTTCCA
>JBOHQZ010000974.1:0-2774 GCA_050732275.1 bacterium | reverse complement strand
CCGGTGGCCTTTATTGAAGATGCTTGCGTGCCGACGGAAGTGCTGCCGGATTACATTGCGCAAGTCACCACGATTGTAAAAAAGCACGGTCGCGACTTGTCGATTTATGGCCACGCCAGTGTCGGCGTTCTGCACGTGCGGCCGGTTCTTAATTTGAAGCAAGTCGAAGATGTAAAAATTTTGCGACAAATCTCGGAGGAAGTTTTTGAACTCGTGGTGCGCTACGGCGGCGCTTGGAGCGGTGAGCACGGCGACGGTCTGGTGCGTAGCTATTTGAACGAAAAGTTTTTCGGCCCCAAACTTTACCAAGCCTTTCGCGAGCTGAAACGTGCGTTTGATCCGCCGGGCTTGATGAATCCGGGCAAAATCGTCGAGGCGCAAAGTATTGAAGAGAATCTGCGAATCAGCCCGGCTTACAAAACGTCCTCAATAACGACACATTTTCGTTTTAGCGAAGATGGCGGGATCAACCGCGCCGTGGAAATGTGTACCGGCGTTGGCGCGTGCCGCAAAACGATGAGCGGCACCATGTGTCCATCATATATGGCCACTCGCGACGAGCAGCATTCCACGCGCGGCCGGGCCAACGCGTTGCGCGCGGCGCTTTCGGGTAGAATTTCCACTCAGCATTTCACCACGCCGCGCTTGAAAGAAGTTTTCGACCTTTGCCTCGCCTGCAAAGGATGTAAAGCCGAATGCCCCTCCAACGTCGATGTTGCCAAGCTGAAATATGAGTTTTTATCTCATTATTATAACGAGCACGGCACACCGCCCTCCGTGCGTTTGTTCTCGCGGCCGGATCTACTTGGGCAACTCGGCAGCCGATTTGCATCGATCACCAACCTGGCGCTGAAAAATTCAGGAGTGCGTCGAGTTCTCGAAATGACATTGGGCATTGACCGCCGGCGGATTTTGCCGCTCTACGCCAAGCAAAGTTTTCCGCGCTGGTTCAAACATCACCAACAACAGCAAGAGCAAAATGGCAATGAAAAAAAAAGCGTCGTTTTATTCAACGACACGTTCTTGAATTACCATGAACCTGAGATCGGCCAAGCCACGGTGCGGGTGTTGGAAGCGTTTGGTTATCGCGTGATTCTCGCCAATGCGGGGTGCTGCATGCGGCCGGCGATTTCTAACGGTTTGTTGCGGATAGCGCTTCCGCGCGCGGAGGCGGTTATAGAAAATTTGCACAACTGGATAGTGCAAGGCTACAAAATCGTCGCCTGCGAGCCAAGCTGCGTTTCGGCGATTAAAGAAGATTATCTTGATTTCGTGCGCAACCAAGAGAAAGCGAAAGCCGTGGCGGACAATTTTTTGCTTATTGAAGATTTTATTTTTCAACACGGCGAAAAAAATGGATTCGCGACGCCTCAACGCCGCCTCGATGCGCTGATTCTTTATCACGGCCATTGCCATCAGAAAGCGTTGTTTGGTACGACCAATTCGAAAACCGTTTTGAACAAACTAACCGGTTGCCAGGTGGATGAAATCGACTCCGGCTGCTGCGGCATGGCCGGTGCGTTCGGTTATGAAAAACGACAATACGATGTTTCGATGAAGATCGGCGAGCGCCGGCTCTTTCCGGCGGTGCAAGCCGCCGGCGAGAACCATCGCGTCGTCGCCAATGGGTTCAGTTGCCGGCATCAAATCGAGCACGCGACCGGGAAAAAGGCTCAACACACCATACAAATTTTGGCAGAAACGCTTGGTTAAAAGCATACTTTTTGGGTAAATTTTAAAATAAGTGAAATCGTTACACTTTTTTTACATTTTGTGAATTTGATGCCAAAATAAATTGCTCCGGTTGTTCTCCTGTTAAGCCAATGTTAAGAAAACATTAAGTTGAAATAAATTTTGTTTATTCGAGTTGACACACGTTTATTTTTTAGTATATTATCCTCAAGTCAATGTTCACAAATAATTCTCATGCAGCGGCGCTTGCGCCGGTTGCGTTGACGCCAGAAACGGCGCCGCGGCTTTGCGCCCGCCAGCTCATTCTCGAGCGGGTGGCACAATTGGCGCAACACGAAGCCGGCACGCGCGCCGGAGAAGATATTGAAGCGCTGCACGACATGCGCGTGGCGTCGCGGCGTTTGCGCGAGGCGCTGGAGATTTTCCAGTTTTGCTTTCCGCCCAAAGTTTACGATCGTCTCTATGAACGGACCCGTCGGGTGACGCGCGCGCTCGGCCACGCCCGCAATGCGGATGTGGCGGTGGCGTATTTTTCCGGACTGCTGCCGGACAGCGGGGAGTTGCTCGAGCAAGTTGCATTGCAGGATATTCTGCGCCGGCTGGCGAAGCAACAAAATCGCCAACGCGCGGCGATGCAGAGCGAATTGGACAAGGTGAAGCCCTCAGTACTCCTATCTCGGTTTGAAAGAGCTTTCGATATGCCGGCGCCAAACGCTTCAACTCGGCTGCGGGGTCCACGCACCGCTTTGACATTAGCCCGACGGCTATTCGCGCAAAGGCTGCGTGAAGTTTTCGCTTGCCATCGCGCCATTGCCGGGGAAGACGATGTTGCAGGCTTGCACAACCTGCGCATCGCCATCAAAAAGCTGCGGTACGCCATCGAAACGCTGGATTTTGCCGCCGGCGAACATGCCAAAGAAAATCTCCGTTCCTTCAAAAAACTCCAATCCTTGCTAGGCGATTTGCATGACCGCGACGTTTTTATCGAGATGGCCAGCCAACGCGCGAACAAATTGCAAAAACAAAGTTTTGCCACGCATTTGCAAAACGGTTATCAAATCGTTTTGGCAAAAATTGCCGTG
>JBOHQZ010000973.1:0-2775 GCA_050732275.1 bacterium | reverse complement strand
ACATTGTACAAACGTTTGGCGTTCGTCTCGTTATCGCAGAACAAAAATTTCGGATCGCCTTCGCCGAGCAGCCACATCTTGCCGAGATCGGTTTGATTGATTTCAATGCCGTTCCGCTTTTGCGGGATGACCATCATGCTCGGCTTGTGACCATTCATGCCCCACGCCCAGGTGTTGCGAAACCAAATCGTTGGCAACAAGTGCACCGTCGCCGCTTCCGGTCCGCGATTGTGCGCTGTGAGGCGAATTAGAATATCATCCGGTGCGGCTTTCGCATATTCGACGAACACATCGAAGTAACGATCGTCATTGAAAATGCCGGTGTCAATTAATTCAAATTCCGGCGCGCCTTTGCCGCGACGGCGATTCTCTTCGACCAGCCAACCGTAGGGAAACTCGGCTTGCGGATATTTGTACAGCATTTTCATATACGAATGTGTCGGCGTACTGTCGAGATAGTAGTAATACTCTTTCACGTCTTCGCCGTGATTGCCCTCGTTGCCGGTCAAGCCGAAAATGCGCTCCTTCAAAATCGGATCGCGGCCATTCCACAGCGCCAGGCTGAAACAGAGCAACTGCCGATCATCGCAAATGCCGGCGAGTCCCTCTTCGCCCCAGCGAAAGGCTTTACTGCGCGCCGCATCGTGCGAGACATATTCCCACGCATTGCCATACGGGCTGTAATCTTCCCGCACCGTGCCCCATTGGCGCTCGGTGACGTACGGCCCCCATTTTTTCCACGCCGTTTTTTGCAGACGAGATTCTTCGAGACGTTTCTTCTCCGCGTTCATAGACACTCCGGTTTTTTAGACCGTCCGGACGCTCTTTGCCGCAAAATTTACAAGCTTGCAAGCTATTTCTATTCTTGCTGAAAAAGCGTCCGGACGGTAACTCTAAAAATTCAACAGCAAAAGAATCGGATAGATTCCAATATAAATTACGTTTCAAGCCTTTATGCAGATTTGTCGCTTCGGTGAAGAAATCCTTACACGTGGAAGTTGCAATTTGAAGGGGAAAGCCTTTTTGCAGGTCGTGAATTTGTTCATAATAAAAATGACGAATGCCGGCCGGATACCGGCGTTTTTTCGGCTTCGAATATTCTAAATTCAGGCTGTTGCTTTCGCCGGTCGCTGCTGCCGCAACCGCCGGATGCCGAAGAATTGCAACACGGCAAAGAGCAGCACGATGTCGGCGACGATGGCGACCAGCCAGTTGCCGGTGGTGCTCAGCGTGCCGGCGAAAATAAGAATCGCGCTGCCGATGACCCAGGCGGCATCGAGAACCACCGCCAGCCACGCTTCTGGCAATTTGATGCTTTCACGGCGGGCGTTCAAAAACAAGACGGCAGCGTAAGCCAGTAGCGCTATGCCCATCCCGATCAGAAGTAAAGACACGTTCACGCCGAGCAGCAAGGACAGCGGTTTGGCGCCCGCGATCGCAATAATGCCGGAAAGCGCCGAAAACGCGGCATTCGCTTGCAGCGTGCGACGCAGCAACTTGGAAGGTGAATTGGAAGTGATCATGGTTGAGTCTCCTTGAAATGACAGTGAATGGTTTTTCCATAAAAACATTTGGGAAAAGTTACGCCACCGACCGCATCAAAGTTTACTCAACCGATAAGTCTGGTAGACTATTTTATAAGGTTGGCATCAAACGCGCGCTGAACATGCTAAATAAACTTGCAACGAAAAGGGAACCGCAACGAAAAAAAGCATTTTGTTGCGGTTCCCTTTTCGTTGCAAAATTCACAGCATTTACATTTTTGTTGCCATTTCCTGAGGTTGCGCCTTTCCGGCCTCGCGCCGAAATTGTGAAGGCGACATGCCGGTGTATTTCTTGAAAGCGGTATTGAAAGCCGAAACCGAGCTGAAGCCGGCCTCGAAACCGATTTCGGCGACGTTGATGTTGGCTTTGTCAAGGAGCATGCTTTTGGCTTCTTCGATGCGATATTTGTTCACGAACTCGAAGAAATTTTGCTGCAAGCGTTCGTTGATGATTTGTGAAAGATGGTGCGTCGACATGGACAGCCGCTGTGCCAGCTTGGGCAGGCTCAAATCGCGCTGGCGGTGCGGCTTTTCAGCCGCCATCACCTGCAACAGTTTTTGATAATACGCTTCGGCCTTGGCCGGCGTCAACGTGGATTTTTCATATTTCTTCTTCGCTGCCGCTGCTTCAGGAATGGCCGCTTCGTCGATTCCCGCGAAAATTTCGGGTTGTTGCAGTCCCTTGTAGCCAATGGCGTACATGATCATGGAAACCAGCAGCCAGAGATAATTCGCGGTTGCCATGCCGCCGCCGCTCAATTGCCAGGCCAAAACCGCCAGCCAATCGACCGCGTAAACGGCGAGTAGATAACGCAGCCAATTCAGATTGATTTTTTCGATGGAGGAAAAGGCGGCCTTGATATTCTCCTGATGCCGTTGCAGCATTTTGAAGGCGGCCACGAAGTAAATCAACATCTGGATGATGAGCAGCCAGGAGGCGATCCGGCACAGCACGCACGGCACCGCCAAAGCTTCGCGAAGATGCTGGATTTTTTCCGCCGCTGGTTGCAGATAAAACGGCACGAACGCGGCGGCGCAAAGTACGAAAGGGATGAAATGGAGCCAGGCGGTTGCTTCAAACCTAAAATCTTTCTTCGTCAGTGCCTTGACATAAAAATAGAAGAGCGGCGCAAACAGAAATGCCAGCGGCGCGTCAACTTTTGCCAGATTGGGGAATTTGAAAAGGTATTGGGAATACGCCAGCGTATGCAAAATAATATTGCCGGCAAAC
>JBOHQZ010000972.1:0-2778 GCA_050732275.1 bacterium | reverse complement strand
TCGAACCGTATCGCCAGGGCTTTCGCGCCACTTTGAAAACGCCACGCGACAAATATCAGCGCAGCGACAGCGGATTTCGCCGTATGATGAATTTGATCTTCGACCGCAACGCCGACGGATTCTCAATGTCAACGGAGCTGCGCGTTCAGGTGCCCGCCAGCCAAGCTTTGGTCGTCGAAAACCAGTACGGCGACATCACTATTGAAAATGTCAATGGCACATTGCAAATAGAAAACACTTCCGGTGAGGTTGCGGTCGAGGGGTGTCAAGGCTCGCTTGATTTGCAAAACAACTATGCCGCCGTTGAGATTCGCGACTTTCAAGGTGCGGTGACCGTGCGCAACAGCAGCGGTGCGGTTACCGTTGCGAACATCACTGGCGACGCGCGCGTCGACAACAGTTATAAGCCGGTCAGTTTCCAGAAAATAGGTGGAACGCTGAGCATCAACGGCCAAAGCAGCGAGGTGAGCGGGACTGGTGTCAGCGGGGATTGCCTCATCACCTCATCTTATAAACCGATCAGCGTTTCCGGAATTGGCGGGAAGCTGACGGTGAATGGGCAAAGCTGCGGCGTCACTGTGGCCGGCGTCCGGCAGGATGCCATCATTGAATCGAGTTATCAGCCGATTCAGGTGGATAGCGTCGGCGGCGCGTTGAAAATCTCCGGCCAATCCAGCGCCGTGACCGCGCGCGTGATTGCCAGAGATGTTTCCATCCGCACCTCCTACCAGGACATTCTCGTCGAGCAGGTTGGCGGCGTGTTGACTGTTGATGGCAACTCGAGTAGCGTCACCGTGAGCGACGTCAAGAAAGATGTTTCCATTCTCTCTTCGTACAAGCCCATCCGCGCCGAAAAAGTCGGCGGCAATTTGAAAGTTGATGGCGGTTCTTGCAGTGTGATGGCGGACGGCGTGGGCGGCAATGTGGAGATTACCAACTCGTATAAATATGTTATTCTAAAACGGACCGCTGGCTCGATAGAAGTGCGCGGCGACAGCAGCCCCATCGAAGTTTCGCAAATTGAAAAATTGCCTGCCAACGGCAGAATCAATTTGTTCACGACATACAAACCGGTGACCCTGGCGCTGCCGGCTTCCGCCGCCGTGCAAATTTCGGCGCGCTCGGAATATGGAAAGATTCGCTCGGACTTTCCGGTTTACCTTAACGACGGCGAAGGCAAAACTATAAAAATGACGATGGGAAACGGCGGCACGCTGGTGCAGATCGAGACGAGCGGAGATATTGTGTTGCGGAAGGAGTGAAGGAAACACCGTTATAGAATTTTGACCGCATTATTTTCCCTAGATTTTCGCTTTCAATTTTTATTAACGTTTACGTTAATTATTCTTGACTTTGAATATGAACAACCATATCTTATTTTATGAAAGTGCTGCAAGTGGGAAAATATGCGGTTTATGTTTATCGAGAGATTGGCGGCTCTCATCATCTACCGCATTGTCATGTGAGATGGTCAGATGGATCCGTTGTAGTGGCTTTGCCAAGCCTGGATGTGATAGCAGGAGGTCGCTTGCCGCGCGGGGCCGGAGAATTAGTGGCGGACCATTTGGAGGAGATATGGGAGGCTTGGAATCAACTGAATTAGTGATCAAATTTTTAAAGGCATTTAGATGAACAAAAAAAACGGGCTGAAAAGATGGGATAATCCCCGCTTTCAACGTATTTCGGCGGTCAAAGTCGATCATCCGAACGTTTTCGTACATTTTGAGGATGGCACGGTCGCCGAGGTCGAAGCCGACAAAATTTTACCACCTGATGTGCATCACCCACAATGGGAGCGCTTGAGTTTTAATTCCTACGAGTTGCTTGTGCCGGCTGAAAACGGCAATTTTGAAATCTCCTGGTCGACGATACGCGTGCTTACCGATGCTGAATACAGCGCGTACATGGCTAAGGCCGCCGAAGAGCAGGCCAGAAAAATAGGCCAGCGCCTCAAGGCGTTGAGGACAAAGCGCGGCATGAAAAGCAAGGAGCTTGCCGAGCGCGCCGGCATTACACCGCAAAGCCTTTCCCGCATTGAGAATGGAAAACACGATGTGGTGTTCAAAACGCTGCAGAAGATATTGGGCGCCATGGGTTATGCACTGAGGGATTTGTCAGTTGAACCTGATACGGCTCTCCGCGGGCCGCGGTCGGTGAAGAGCCGAAAAGGCAAGACTGTCTTTGTGGAGGCGGAGCGGATAGCGTATTGAAGATAGCAAACAACTTTTTCTCAAAACAAAAGGCGGCACCGCTATTGATTCTGCAAGTGCCGCCTTTTGTTTGTTGGCTTTTTATCTTTGTTGCCTCACCTCAGGCTCGTCAAACTTTTCTGCGGATAATAGAACTCGATCTCCAGCCGGCGGTTGAGTTTTCTGCCGAGCGGCTTTTGATTGTCGCCGATCATGAGGCGAACGCCGTTCAAACGCTCGATGCTCAACGGGCTGGTTTCACCAAAACCCTTCGCGGCATCGAGGCGGGACAAAAGCTTCTCGTACACCTGCGGATAGCGCATTTTAATCTGGCGCAAGAACCCCTGATGAAAAGCTTCGGCGCGTTGTTGCGACAAACGTTGATTGACCGGCTCCGGGCCGATGGCACACGCATGGCCGGAGAAGCGCATGCGCATATCCGGAGCGGCGAGCATGCGATTGATGTGCACCAGCAGTTTGGCCCAATAAAAATCATAGAGCGGGTCGGTGCCCTGAAATTTGAGCGGCCACGCCACACGCTGTTCCCGCAAAACCGACGAAATGGCAAGAAACGTCTTTCGTGGAGGCG
>JBOHQZ010000971.1:0-2779 GCA_050732275.1 bacterium | reverse complement strand
TTGGCGTTGGCTATGGCGTGAAAAATGCGTTCAAGCGCAACGTGCACTCGGAATATTATCTCGGCGTCGGCTTTACGCCGGTAGCTATTTTGGAGCGCTATTCTCCCAACGCGGCCAAGCCGCTGGCGTGGCTGAGGATTTATCATGTGGGGTTGCAGATGCAGGTTAAGTGAGGCTGGTTGCTGGTCGCTTGACTTTTTACTTCCATACAAACGTATGATGATCTCCACGGCACAATTTTGCTTTTTTCTTTTTGCTTTCTATTTCCTCGCCTTCACCAAAATCACCGCGCCGGCGAATAGAAAAATCAAATTGCCCAGCCAGGCTGCCAGCAGCGGTTCGAGCGTGCCGTTTTGCCCCATGGATTGCGCGGTTTTGACGGTGCCGAAATAGAGAAAGCAGACGATCAAGCTCAGCGCCACGCCGACAGCGCCGCTGGAGCGCACTTTGCTCGCGGCTAATGGCGCGCCGAAGAGCACGATGATGAAATTGGCTAACGGAAAAGAGATTTTCAGATACAAATCCACCAGCCAGCGTTCCGGGTTGCCGCCGTTGCGGGCCACCTCGTCGATAAATTTTTGTAGTTCGCCATACGACATTTCCTCAGGCTCCTTTTGCACTTTCGTCAGCACTTGCGGCGTGAAGGATAATTCGGGCATGGCCAGGGAATCAAAGCGCGTGGCAACAGCCTCGCGATCACCCTCGAACCGGCGGTGGTAGCCTTGCAAGATTTCCCAGACGCCGCCGCGTGAAGTATCGTCTCGCTTCTCCCAGCGCATTTGCAGCGCGTCGATGCGCTCGACGATGAAAATGCCGCTGTAATTTTGGATGCTGATCTTCTGTGCGGTTTTTGTGGCATCATCATAATAGCCGATGAACACGCGGCGTACGCCATTGGCTGTTTTCCCATTTTGGCGAGCCGTGTCGCGGCCCACGCTTTCCTGAAAATAAAGATTGGCCAGCCGTGTTGGCAAATTTTCCGGAACCCGTTCGATGTAATGATGCTTGATCTCGATTTTGCGTTGGTTGGCAACCGGCACGACTTTTTCAGCGAAAAGGAGCATCAGGCCGCTCGCCCAAAAGGCGATGGTTAAAATGGGCAACAAAATGCGATACAGTGACTGGCCCGCGGCTTTCATGGCCGTAATCTCGTTGTATTTGCTGAGCTGGCCGACGCTGAACATGGAAGCGAGCAGCATCGCCACCGGCATGGTCAGCACGATGATATATGGCAGAAAGTAAAAATAGTAGCTGGCAATCACCATCGCCGGAACCCGCTTGTCGATGTAATCCGACAGCGCTTCTACCAAATCGACGGTGATGAAAATGCTCGCAAACGCCGTCAACGCAAAACTCAGGTTGAAGAGAAATTTTCGCGAGATGTATTGATCGAGTAAACGCATGCTGGTTGCTGGCCGCTTGTCGCTGGTTGCTCGTTGCTGGTTACTTAATGTCATCAAGTTAAACGGAGATCAAGCAGTGATGTATTTTGTCCCGAAGGGACTTGTGAAAATAGCCCGCCAATTTATTGGTGGGAACGAAATTTAAAGCACCCATCAAGTCCCGAACGGGACGAATGAAAACGGTATGTTCGCAATTTCTCAACCGTCCCTATGGGACTTTGGATTGAGGTGCATATCTCGTTTCCCAGAAATGGAATTTCTGGGCTATTCTCACGCTGTCCCTACGGGACGGGAATCATTGCCTGCTGACTTAATGACGTGAACTGATCACTGACCACTTTTCCGCCACCACATTAACTTCGAGAAATTCATTGCAATGTTATCTTTGGCGGCGCGCCATAACAAGTACGATCCCGCGGCGCCGACCACGAAATTGGCGGCCCACATGGCGAGGAACGGCGAAATGATCTGTCGATCCGCCAAGTCCTCGCCGCCGATCAGGAAAGCCCAATAGAGCAGAAAAAAGCCGAGGCTCAGGCCGCCGCCGGTGGCGATGCCGCCGCGACGCGCCATGAACCCGAGCGGCGCGCCGATGACGACGAACACCAAACAGGCGACCGGGATAGAATACTTTTTGTGAATCTCCACCAGCAAGCTGTTCGTCGAGCGCTCGAAGCTGCGAATGAGACTGAGTTGATTGTCGATAGTATAGAGAATTTGCCGCTCGTGACTGAGTAAGTTGGCGAGCCGCTCTTGCCTTTTCTGCGTCGATTTTTTTTCGGCGGCGCCGTCGGTTTTTGGGCGCGTGACAGCGTCTGCTCCGGTTGGCCGAGGCCGCGAAGCTTCGAAACGAGTTGCCGGAGCGGCGTTACCGGGCGTGACTGAACGCCAACTGCCGAACCCGTCAAAATCGGCTTGTTGATTGGCCGCCAAAGGGAAAACCGGAGTGCCCACCAACAAGGAGTCAAACATTTGGCCGGCGACAGCGAAGCTCGTTCCGAACGCCCGATACAAATCGCGGCCGGCATACTCGTTGAGTTGGTTCACGCTCGTGGCCATTTGTTCTTGCGTGGCTCTCACCTCGCGCTGCATCTGTTGCGCGCTTTTCTCACGGTCGCCGCGATATTCCGATTCGCTGCGGCGCAAAAACATGTCGTCGACGGCAATCGACAGCACGTGCTTGGGAAACGCGATGCGGCGAAATTCTTCTGGCTTGCGAATGTCGATTTCCTGCACTTCGCCGTCGAATAGCGTCAGCACCAGCGCACCGAGGTGCGGATTAAGCTCGATGAAGCCGCGCTGCGCGGAAATGTTGCGGCTGTGTTCAGGGTCGCTTTGATCGACGATCAACAAATTATGCGCGATGGTCACACTGG
>JBOHQZ010000970.1:0-2782 GCA_050732275.1 bacterium | reverse complement strand
GCTGATTTCGGGGATCTACATTGGTGATATCGCCGCGAAATATCTGCCCGGTTTCAAGTACGCCGTGTCGTACGAGCTGATCCACCATCAGGGCACTTTTTATGAATACGTGCCGTTTTGGTATTACGGCGGCTACGATGCGTTTGGCGCGCGCACCGAGGCGAGCCGAAATTTTCCCGAGCTGGAGCCGAACATCAAACAAGACGGCTTGGATGAGAAAACCGAGACCGCGCACTTGCTCGACGCCTATCTTTCCTTCAAGCTGGCCAAATTTCTCGCGGTTGGGGCAAAGTTTGGGCGCGTGCAAACCGACGTTTCCGGCGATTACGTGCGGTTGAACAATTACAACGATCAATACAATAACAGCTATCGCTCGAGTTATCTCAACGCCAAAAACACCGGTGCGACGATACGGCAGAATGAATTGAGCGGCGGCGTTCTATTATCGCTGGCCAATCGCGAGATCGGCGTATTTGCCGGCCGCATCGAAGGCGATCACAAACAGTCGGCATTCGATCAGGACAGCAGCTATTATAAATATGGCGAAATCACGCAAGCGGATTACTTCGGGCTGTGGCGTTATTCGCATTCGAGCCAGAGCCATTGGCGGCACGACGGCGCGACGGAATATGCCGGTGTACACGGCGATTTGCCGATTAAAAACGACATTGCTTTTCGCTTCCGGTTCGAGTATCAAAAATCCACCATCGATCTTGCCAACGGCGATGCGGTGGCGGATACCAGCTACAACCATTACCGTTTTCGCAACTATCCGGACAACGTGCTGTACAATTCCATTTCCAGCTCGCGCTTCACCGATGGCCGCATCGGCGAGGGGGACGAAAACCTCACGCGCAGGAGCGGGGCCATCGGCCTGGTGGTGCCGATGTATAAAAACAGCGAATGCACGATCGGGGTTTTTGCGGAATCGGAGGAGAGCGAGACGTTGATGTACGAAGACGCGCGAGTGCGACGAGCCAGCCATCAACATACGGAGACGCCGTGGAGTCCGATTGGCAGCCAGGTCGGGATCGAGGACAAAACCTTGCGGCTCGACAAGCGCAGCACGACGCAACGCCTGGCGCTGCCGATTGCGATGAGCTTCTATCTCGGCCGCGGCTTTACGGCGCATGTCGGCGCGATCAAAAAATACGTCAAAGCCGAGTCGGATGAGGTGATCGACATTTGGTACCGCACCGATTCAACGGTGGTGATCCGGCCGGACGGCATCACCGCAAAGAATCCGCCGCAGCGCCTCGATCGTTATATTGCGGTGCCGGCACGGCGCAGCGAGAGCGCGACGAATTTTCGCGCCGGACTCACGTTCCAGCCGGTGTGGCGCGTTCGCGTCGACGTCGGCATGGGCGCGACGCCGACGGAATTGGATACCTGGCAGTTTGCGGTACTGTTGAGTCTGTGATGACAACGCGATCGCAATAAAGGAAAATACATGAAATACAAATATGCCATTCTGCTCGGGCTGACGAGTTTATTGCTTTTCTCGAATTGGGGTTGTAATATCGGCGAAGATGTTGTCATAGAAAGAGAAATGACTTCGGTCAGAATTCACGGCACGGTTTCCGACGATGCGACGGCGCAGCCTATTCCGTCCGCGAAAGTTTCTTTCAAGATTTTCCATGCGCGTCAAACCGACTCCGCCCAATCGAATTTCTATCCACGATCTTCATACTCTAACGAGACCGGGATGTATTTTTATTCTTGGAGCGTTTTTGGCAGGGGAACGGAAGCGATCATGATAAAACTGAGAATCGAGCATTTGAACTACACCAAGCTGGATACGACCGCCGTCATTCAAACGCCTAGAGCGAATAACGAGTTGACCATTGATTTGCGCTTGGCGCCTTTGCCGTGAGCTTAACGTCAACCGCGAATTAACGCTATTCAACGCGAATAAAAATTAGCGCACATTCGCGTGAAATAGCGGTTCGCACAAAATTTCGCAGCAATGATGGATTTGCCGAAATAATGGCAAAATTCGATTCATTGCTTTTTACTTTGGTCCATCTTATTGAGCCAACTCACTCCAGCGCCTCCCGCATTTTCTTCCGCACCATTTCCCGCAATTGGCGGCTGTCCATCATGGCAAATTCCACATAACGAAGCGGCGGCAGAATCTCGACTTTGATCTCGCCCGGGCGCAATCGACCATCGACTTTGTTATTGACCGCGAAGCTGCCGCGCTGCAACACCGGCACGATGTCGACACCGGCAGTTTGCGCGAGATGAAACGCGCCGCGCTTGAAGGGGAGAAGCTTGCCATCACGCGTGCGCGAACCTTCCGGAAAGATCAGCAGCGAGGCGCCGTTTTGCAACGCTTTGATCGCGGCGGCGAGACTGCCCATGGCGCGAAACGGCCGCTCGCGCTCAATGGGAATGTGGCCGAGGCGGTGAATCAGCCAGCCGTATAACGGCCAGCGAAAGTGATCGGCTGACTCCATCGCGCAAAACGATTGCGGCAGGGCGGCCTTGAACACGAACGGATCGAGGTTGTTGACGTGGTTGGCGAGAAAAAGATAAACGCCGTTGGCTTGCCGCCCGCCGTGATCGACGAGGCGCAAGCGCACGCCGAGCGCGCGCAGAAACCACCGGCACGCGCGCCGCATCCACGGCTCGTAGCGCTCTGGCTTGAAAAAGATCAACCAGAACAGCATGATGAGGCCCATTACACCAAAGAGCAGCAATCCCCAGCTCCACAAGAGCGACGAGCGCAAACGGTCGATCATATCATGAACTGCATTTTGCCTGGCAGAATGTCGACTTC
>JBOHQZ010000969.1:0-2801 GCA_050732275.1 bacterium | reverse complement strand
GGCAAAAAGAACGCGCGAGTTGGTCGGATCCATCGCAATGTCCACCGCGCCGCTCTTGTCATCTTTGTAGAGAATTTTTTCCCAGGTTTTGCCGCCGTCTTTGGAGCGAAACACGCCGCGCTCGGTGTTTGGGCCGAAGATGTGGCCAAGCGCTGCAACATACACGAGATCCGGATTTTGCGGATGGATGCGAATGCGCCCGATTTGCCGCGTATCATTGAGACCGACGTTCTTCCACGTTTTGCCGGCGTCGGTGGATTTATACACGCCGTCGCCGTGCGAGAAATTGCCGCGCACGCACGTTTCACCCATGCCGGCATAAATCACATTCGGATCGGATGGCGCAACCTCGATCGCGCCTACCGAGCCGGTTTTGAAATAAGCATCCGAAATCGGCTTCCAATTAATGCCGCCGTCATCGGTTTTCCATACGCCGCTGCCGGTGCCACCCATGTAATAGACCAGCGGCTGATTCGGCACGCCCGCCACTGCGGTCGAGCGGCCGCCGCGAAACGGGCCGATGCTGCGCCACTTCATTGCGCGGTAAAGGCTGGTGTCGTAGCCGGCGCTTGCAGTCGCCGCCGATTTCTTTTGAGCGAAAGCCGTCTCAGACAACGAGAACAAAACGGCCGCCACGGCCACAGCCAGCGCCGTGATTTTTTGGGTTGTGCTCATCTCGCGCTCTCCTTCCTCTGGGTTTGAGTGAGAAAATTGGAATGTGAGTTGAAAAATACTTTCCTAATATAATTCCGAGGGTGGCCACAAGCAAGACCTTAAAAGCGTTGGCTTGAAGTTAGCCCTTGAATTTACAGACAAAATTTCGTATCTTTTCCATTGACCAATTCCATAAGCCGGAACCGACAAGAAAAGAAATCTCCAACGGATAGAAGAACCCAACGGACTTTATCAGTTGGGTTTTTCTATCCGCTGGAAAATATCTTTGCTTTTTTTACAACGATTCAACTTTAAAGTGACTTAGTTCACCGGCTTTTTGCTTTTAACCGTGCCAACATTTTCAAGGTGGTTAGCCTATGTCAACGCTGCCGAAAAGATCGCTCTTAACCCCTGAAGAGTATCTCGCCATCGAGCGCCAAGCCGAGTTTAAAAGCGAATACTTTCAAGGTGAGATGTTTGCCATGGCCGGCGCACTCAAACCGCATAACCTGATCGCCTCGAATGTGATTCGCGTGCTCGGTAATCAACTTTTGGAGCGTGACTGCAACGTCTATCCGAGCGACATGCGGGTTAAAATCAAAAAAATTGAGAAGTATACTTATCCGGATGTTGCCGTGACCTGCGGCAAGGAAATTTTCGAAGATGATTATGTGGATACGCTGCTCAATCCGATTGTGATCTTCGAGATTTTATCTCATTCCACCGAAGCGCGTGACCGCGGCGAGAAGTTTCAGCATTATCAGTTCATCGAATCTTTAGTGGAGTACATTTTGATCGCGCAGGACAGGGTTCGCGTCGAGCAATACGTGCGGCAAGGCGATCGCACGTGGATGTATTCTCAGTACCAAAATCCCGAAGAAGTTGTCAAGCTCGAGAGCGTAGGCTGCGAGCTTTCTCTGCAGGATATTTATGTAAAAGTGCCGAACGTTCCGACGCAAAAACAGGAAGATTGATGTTAATACGTTTTCAGGTAGTCTTCGAGTTGTTTCAACATTTGTTTGGCGTCTTCGTTGTTGAGATCATATTGTAATCCCGCCTTAATCGCCCGTACCGCCGGTTGCAATTCTTTGGTTTTAATATAAGCCCGCGCCAAAAAGAAATGCGCCGTAGCCAGACCCGGATCAAGCTCAACCGCTTTCTCATACGCCGGAATCGCTTGCGCGAAATCACCGCTTTCATAATACAAATTGCCTAAATTAAAATGCGCCAAAGCTTGGTGCGGATTGATGTCAATGGCTTTATGATAGGTTCCGACGGCCGCATGCGCATTTCCCTGTCGCCGTAATGCAATTCCCCAATTCACCAAAATCATCGCATTGTCCGGCGTAAGATTGGCGGCTTGTTGATAGCACGCCAGCGCATTTTCCCAATCGCCGGAGTTACTGTAAATCATGCCGAGATTCAGCAGCGTCGTGGCGTCATCGGGCTTGATCTCGAGCGCCTTGCGAAATGTCACAACGGCATTCGCGGCGTCCCCTCGGTCGCGGAAGCGCGCGGCCAAATAGGCCAGCGCGATAGACCAGCGATTTCTCACCAAACTTTCTTCTCCATTCAGTATTTGCAGCCGGTCAATGAGAAATTCGTGTACTTCTGCAACCTGATCTTGTGAAAAGTGTAAGCTCATGAGCGCGAGCGCTTGCAAATCAACGTCTTCATTTGCAGCCAACTTTTTGAGCTTCTCGACGATCTCTGGCTCCAAATACGGCATATTCGGGTGCAAGTAATTTTCGATGAAATAACATAAGCCGCTGACTTGCGCCATTGGGTGATTGGCGGCATCGTCAAGCACGAGTGCGGCAACGGATTTTCGATCCTTCACATTTTGTGCTTGCAACAAGCTGATCACGATTTCTTTGTGCGGCTTAATTTCTCCGTACCACTCGCTGGTTTTGGCTTGCAACCATGCCGTGTTTTTATCCGCATGGCATTTTGCACACGCATTCTCGATTCCTAGCTTCGCGTCAAATTCCGGGCGGGGAATTGGAATGGTGTGATCTGCGCGTGCAAAGCGCAAGTGCTTCCCCATCGCCGGATGCTGCAAATAGGGCGTATGGCAGGAAGTACATAAACTTCCCGGCGAGTCTTTTTTGTGATGCGAATGTTGCTCCGGCGATTGCACTTTGCTG
>JBOHQZ010000968.1:0-2803 GCA_050732275.1 bacterium | reverse complement strand
GATGAACTTCGAGCCCTGTCCTGGAGCGCTTTCTACATCGATGCGGCCGCCGTGGCCGCGGACGATGCCGTAGCTGACAGAAAGCCCGAGGCCGACGCCGCTGGCTTTGCTCTTCGTCGTGAAGAAGGCGTCAAAAATGCGATCCAAGTTTTCCGGCGGAATACCGATGCCGGCGTCCGCAATGCTCAAATGCACCCAGCCATTTTCCTCGCCGCCGCCGATCGTCAGCTCACCGCCGTTTGGCTGCGCATCAATCGCATTCAGCACGAGATTCAAAAAGACTTGTTTGAGCTGATCGCGCGAGGCGTAAACCGGCGGTAGTTGGTCGGACACTTCAAATTTACAACGAATGCCCTGCTGCTGCAATATTTCGCCGGAGGATTTGATGATCTCGTGGACGATTTGCGCCAACGAAACCGGCTCGCGCTCCGTTGGCTGCGGCCGGTAGAAATCGAGCATTTGGCGCAGCAGCTTGGAGATGCGCAGCACTTCTTCGTGCGCCATGTCCAGAAATTCAGCCGCCGGATTTCCGGCCACGATTTTTTTTTGCGCCGCTTCCAGGCAACTGCGGATGTTGTGAATCGGGTTGTTCAATTCGTGCGACAACTGCGCAGTGATTTTGCCGGTGGCCGCCAGCTTCTCGGACTGCACCAGTTCCGCTTGCGCGCGCTCGAGTTGGTGCAGTGCTCCTTCGAGATCGATATTGCGTTGCGCCAACTGCATCATCTGCCGTTTGAGCGATTGCCGCATTTCGTCGAACTTGCGGGCCAAGTGGCCGATCTCGTCTTTGGTTTCCACCGCAATGGTGTGATCGTAGTCGCCGTCACTGACGGCATCGGTGGCGCGCACCAATTTTTGCACCGGAGCGGTGAGGCTGTGAGCCATGGCGTAACTCAGGCCGATGGCAAGAATGATCGAGAGCGCTGCCACGCCGAAGATGGCTTCCTCGATCGGCTGCACGAGCGGATCAAGCTCAGCGCGCACCGAGCGCAACAAAGCATAACGGCCATCTCGCGATCCGGCCACTGCGGGCAGCGAAACGATATACTCTTCGTCGTCGAGTTTGATCGTCGTCACTGTTGCTTCGGCAGAATCGGGGTTGCGCCATTGCCATTGATGATACGATTTTGGCACGGCCAGCGTCGTCTTTAAAATTTTATCCCCGCGCATCAAAACAATCTCGCTATTGGTTAGCGTCCGAAAGTGATTCAGATAAGCTTGATCGAGGCGGCTGCCAAACGCGGCGGTTCCGAGCAAATAACCGTGGCCGGTGGGACTGTTGGCAGCAATCGGCACTAAAACGACGCGATAAAGCATGGTGTCAAGCGACAGCAGCCCGACTTTGGCCGTTGAGAGTGCCCTGTGAAGTTGGAGCGAATCAGGCACAAAAGCTGGACCCAGCCGTGATGCTTCGCCAATTTGCGCCAACACCAAGCCGTCGCGATTGGTGATGATGAGCAGATCGCTGTGCACCGTGCCGTAAACGTCTTCGGCAACTCGTTGTACCGTGCCGGCATCATCGGTCTCGACCGCCGCTTTGAGATACGGCGCTTCGGCCACCAAGAGGCCGCGCTCGACCAGCAACTCGATTTGCCGCTCTTGCAGCTCATCAAATACTTGCCGCGCGCGCGCCAGGTCCTTGGCGACATTGCTCAAAACTTGACGGCGGACGATGAAATTAATAATGGCTAATGAAGCGAAGACCACGACCAAAATGACGCCGGCGGCAGGAAACAGAATTTTTGTCCGCAGGGTGAATGTCATCAGAAAAATATCACAGCTTGCACCGCGACAAAATCATCAAACGGATCGCCGCCCGCAACTTCGCGCGTGCGATTAAGCTCACCGGCCGCCTTGATGACGGCATTGCGGTTGAGGCGATAGCCCAGGCCAAGCTCGATTTGGCTGACGTGATAATCCCACGGCTCTTGCAGGCGGCCGTCGCCGTCAACATCAAGCGCATCGGCGATTTCTGAGAAATGCAGATAGCTCCATCGCCCCGCGATGAACACGCGCGGCGTTAACGTGTATTTTGCTTCCAGGTAACCGCCCCACAAACCGAGACGCTCGGTGAGAAAAGGCGTTTCCCAGCGATTATATAAAGCTTCGGCATACAAAACGGTTTGCCCGCGACTGAAGGCCAAATCGGCGCTCAAAACCGATTGCCGATAATTCTCGACGCGCTTTCCCGCTGTTTGCAGCTCTGTTTGTACGGCGCTTTTGTTGAGATAAGGCGCGGAAGAAAAAGAAACGCCCATGTCCAGCCCCACCATGGGCGTTACTCGAAAACGCGCTAGCAACTGAACACCGTTGCCATCATTAATATCCACGGGGTTCGATAGCGCGCCATTGGTGACGGCGACGGCATACGAGAAGTTTTGCTTGATAGCGCCAAACACTTGCGCGCCGGTCAAATAGACTTCGCGGGAAACGACTTTAAGCCCCCAATTTGATAGCGGAATATGATCTGTCGTTTTTTGGCTGTTGCTCGGTTTGGCGAGCGCAGGCGTTGGATGATCGTAATGCAAATCATGTCCGCGACCGCGCGCTGCGAGCAATATGTGATTCGCGCTCGGCACCTGCGAAGCGCTCAGCGCGGTGCGATAGTTATACGGCAATGGATAATCGATGAGTGGATTTTCCGAGGCGTAACGCCGCGCCAGAAAATTGCCGAAAGGCGCCAGAAATTTGCCGGCTTCCAATTTCAAAGCTTCATCGGCGCGGGCGCGATAAACGGCGGAAAGAGCATAAAGATTCAGGTTGAAGCCGCGGACGGTTTGAACCTCGCTAAACACCGCCAGCC
>JBOHQZ010000967.1:0-2807 GCA_050732275.1 bacterium | reverse complement strand
GAGATGTTGAAGATCATTCCGTCGCTCACCGACCCCGTGAGTTATGGTGGAGATCCGGTGGATGCGTTTGATGTGGTCGTCCCCTCCTTACCCGGCTATGGTTTTTCCGACCGTCCAAGCAAGCGGGAAATGAACGCCTTCAGAATTGCCGATCTCTGGAAACAACTCATGGCCGGTCTCGGTTACGCCCGGTTCGGCACACAAGGTGGCGACTGGGGAGCCAGTGTTTCGACCTGTTTGGGTTTTCTTCATCCCGAAAATATTCTCGGTGCTCACTTGAACTACGTCCCCGGATCCTACCGGCCGTACCTGGGCCCCGAAGCTCGTGCGCTCTCCGAGGTCGAACGGCAGTTTCTTGAGAGTGCCGATCAGTGGTATCAAGCAGAAGGCGGTTATTCACACATTCAAAGAACCATGCCGCAGACACTCGCTTACGGCTTAAACGATTCTCCGGCCGGTATGGCGGCGTGGATTGTCGAAAAGTTCCGCGCCTGGGGCGATTGCGACGGCGAGGTCGAGCGGCGTTTCACCAAAGATGAGCTGCTGACCAACGTCATGATTTATTGGGCCACCGAGACGATTCATTCCTCGACCCGCTTGTACTTCGAGATGCGAAAAACTCCTCTACATTTTAAACAAGGCGAGCACATTCGCGTACCATGCGGAATCGCGCATTTTCCGAAAGAGGCGCCTTTCCCACCGCGGGAGTGGATTGAGCGTTTCTACAACCTGCAGCATTGGACGGAAATGCCTCGCGGCGGTCACTTTGCGGCGCTGGAGGAGCCGGAGTTGTTGTTGGAAGACATTCGCGCGTTTTTTCGACCACTGAGATAGCAAATCAAATGCTTGCATTAAAACTTATTTTGGTTCCAACGTTAATTGGGGTGGTGAGCCTGGTGGGCCGGCGGTGGGGGCCGGTTGTGAGTGGCTGGCTCGTCGGTCTTCCGCTGAAAATGTCATCTCAAAGGGACTAAACGGAGAGTAAACGACAATGTTAAAAGTCTGTCTAGCTGGCGCTACCGGCTGGGTCGGAAGAGCGTTGAGTCTGGAAATTTCCAACGCCGAAGACTTGCAGTTGGTTGGCGCTGTCTCTCGCACTCACAAAGGCAAAAATCTGCGCGAGATTCTTGGTGCACCGGTTCCCGATTTGATCATTCGTGAATCGGTTGCCGAGGCTTTGCATGCGCCCACCGACGTTTTGGTAGATTACACCAAACCCAATATCGTCAAATCCAATGTCATGACAGCGATCGAGAAGGGCGTGCACGTTGTCATTGGCACCTCCGGCTTGACCGATGAAGATTTTGTCGAAATCGATCAAGCCGCACGAGAGAATAAAGTTGGTGTCATTGCGGTCGGTAATTTTGCCATCACTGCGGTATTGTTGGAACGGTTTGCACGCGAGGCAGCGGAATATTTATCGCACTGGGAAATTATTGACTATGCCTCGGCAAAGAAACCGGACGCGCCGAGCGGTATGGCGCGTCAGCTTGCGTCACGTCTGGCGGAAATCAAAAAGCCGGAAATTTTATATCCGCTTGAAAAAAACGTTGGTCCGAAAGAAAGCCGCGGCGCTGAGCTGAATGGAAGCCAGGTTCATTCTATTCGTCTTCCCGGATATGTGATCGGTATCGAAATCATTTTTGACGAAACTGATGAACGCCTCACTCTGCGTTACGACGGCGGCAGCGGCGTTTCGCCTTATCTGCCAGGCACGCTGTTGGCGATCCGAAAAGTAAAAAATTATGTTGGGTTGGTGAGAGGTTTGGATATACTCGTTTAGAGTTAATTTGTAACTGTCGTTGCGAGAGCTTCTCAGCCTATGGCCGCAGACGAAGCAATCTCTTTGAAACCAAGCAGATTGCGTCCGTGGGATTGCGTAGGCAAAAAAACGCCTTTCAAGAAACGCTAATCCTTTTGTCATGCTGAAAGCATCTTCCCCGGCGCAAGTACGGTGCTAGTGCTTGAGAAGATTCCTAACGGAATGACATGCCCATGTGCGTTTCTGCCCGAAAGAATGGCCCTTGGGCCATGTACCATTCGCATTGACGCTTAAGCCGCTAACTGTCCCAGTTTCGCCAGCGCCTGCTCCAACTCGACCGACCACGGATAGCCGCAACTGAGGCGGATGAAATTCTGATAGCGCTGCTTGGCGGAAAAGACCGGGCCCGGAACGATGCTGATTTTAGCATCGAGCGCTTTTTGATACAACCGCAGCGCGTTCACCATTTTTCACACTTCACTCTTGCAATTGGCGCTGATTGTGTTATAATAATCTTGAGGGAAAATTAAGGAAAGCCGATGCGTTGGTTGGACGTGCGCCCACTTCGCGCATTCGGATGAACGCTGTTTTCAGTTGAATGCTAAATTCGGCCATGTAGCGCCGCTTGGACTGCAACGCCAATGGCCAGTTTTTCCTTGCAAAATTTTATTCACATGGCTTCGATTCATGAACCTCCCTTCCACGGCCTCGACGAGGACACCGCGCTGCGCGCGATTCTCGCGGGCACGGCCGCCGCGACCGGCGAGCCATTTTTTGCCGCGCTGGTGAAAAATCTCGCGCAAGCGCTCGACAAACACGGGGCCCTCGTCGAGGAATATTTTGAAGAATCGCAGCGACTGCGGTTGCTCGCTTTTTGGATGGAAGAAAAATTATTGTGGCAAGGCCTCGAATACGAAGTCAAAGGCACGCCGTGCGAGCCCGTCATTAGGGAAAGGACTATTTTTCATTTTCCGGATAATGTGCAAGCGCTCTTTCCGAACAACGGGGCGCTGAAGGAAATCGGCGCGGCCAGCTACATGGGCGT
>JBOHQZ010000966.1:0-2807 GCA_050732275.1 bacterium | reverse complement strand
CAATCATGGTGGATGCAGGGCATGATGTCCGGACACAAGAATGCGTATGACTGCATCAAGGCGTTTTCGGAAACGGACTTTACCGAGGATTTGAAGAAGTTCGATGTGCCGACTCTCATCATCCACGGCGACGATGATCAGATCGTGCCGATCGGCGCCGCGGCGATGCTCACTGCAAAACTCGTCAAGAACGCCACGTTGAAGATTTATCCTGGTGGGTCGCACAGTCTCGGCGACACGAGCAAGGATCAGCTCAACGCGGATTTGCTGGCGTTCATCAAGGAGTAGGCGATCAATTATCGGTGTAAAATGTAAATTCCTTCATCAATAATCTTAAAGGCCTCTCTCATGAAAACCAACAATTCCAAACACATCGTGTTCGTTACCGGGGCTTTCGTCACTCACTTTGGATGGGACGAATGGCAAAAGTATTTTCAAAGCAAAGGTTACAAAACGGTTGCGCCGCCGTGGCCTTACAAGAACGGCACCGTAGCAGAGTTAAGAAAGCGACAACCCAACGATACCGACCTGGCATTTTTGACCCTTTCCGAAGTCATCGATAATTATGCAAAGATCATCAAGGGATTTCCTGAGAAGCCGATCGTCATCGGGCATTCTCTGGGCGGGCTGATGACGCAGATCATCGTCAATCGGGATCTGGCGGCGGCCGGAGTCGCTATTCACCCGGTTCCTCCTCTGGGAGTTTTCCCGTATGAATTTTCTTTTCTGAAAGCGGGATGGAAGTCCCTGGGACTTTTCACCTCCACCAAGAAAACCTACCCGATGTCCTTCAAGGATTGGCAATATGCCTTTGTCAACGGTATGCTGCTGGAGGAGCAGCGCGCTGCCTACGAGAGCAACACGATTCCTGAATCGAAAACGGTGGCGAGAGGCGGACTGTCGAGCGCGGCAAAAGTGGGTTTTGCCAAACCGCATGCACCATTATTAATCATGGCGGGCAGCGAGGATAACATCATCCCGGCGCATTTGAACCGGCGCAATTTCAAGAGGTACAAAAAGAACGGCTCCGTCCTGGACTACAAGGAATTTCCCGGACGCAATCACTTTGTGTTGGGCCTACCGACGTGGAAGGAAAACGCCGATTACATTTTAGACTGGATCGCCTCACACTAAAAGGAGAACGATGCCTGACGGATCTTGCTCTCATCGCGCGGCGATAGCGAACATCAAACCCGCGCAACGACGCGCGTGCGATGAAGGCGTGAAGATCGGATCGGCGCATAATGTCATCTGCGGACGTGTCACTACCGTTTCAAGAAAAGCCCAAAATTCACGCGAAAACGAGGTGCAAGGCTTCGCAAGATATTTATAGCAAGATGCTAACTATTCAGTACCGCCCGGGCGCTTGATTTCATGAGTGAAAATAAATTTGCAACATCGAACAGATCTTACAAAATGAGCGCCCGGCGGTGAAATAGCTGAATAGTTACGCAAGATGATTAAAAGTTTTTTAATGATTTTGCCACAAGCATCTTGCAAAAATATTTTTGTGCGCCTTTGGCGAGGAAGCCTGCACGACAACATCGGTGCAAATGCACCTCGACACCGAAGACGCGACTTCAAGAGAAAATCTATGACGATGAGAGTTGAAAGGGCAGTGGAGGAGGAGACTGTGATCGTCGCCTTGAGCGGGCGCATCGAGGCGGGGCTTACGGCAGAATTACAGAAGCTCATCGACCTTGAAACAGAAGGCCGCAGCATCGTTCTTGATCTGAAGCAAGTACAGCTCGTGGATCAAGACACCGTGAGATTTCTGGCGCGTTGCGAGGCAGTTGGCATTAAGCTCGAGAACTGCCCGGCATACATTCGCGAGTGGATTGCAAGAGAAAGAGAAGGAAAGTAATGAAACCAACACTCGCGGCATCCATCATATTACGGCGCTGGCAAGCGACCTGCAGAGGAACATCGACTTCTACATCTGAAGAACTTCCCGCGAGGAGAAAACCCTTGACAATGATGCTCGGCTAATGTATTATGCTAATGTATTATGGCCGCATCCATCTGGTTCATCCTCGGCAGCGGACGAATTGCATCCCAGGCATTTTCATCAGAGTGTACCCCAACACGGTTTTCTTCGGGCCATTTGAAAAGCAGTAGTGCGGAAGCGGCGGCCATCCCGAAAATCATCTCCGGCACATCATCGACTCTCCACTCCAAGGTCAGGGCATTGAAACTCAACAAGCATCGGTATGAGGCCGACTAGCAGGAAGGCTCTCGTAGCGCATTGCGCTCATCGTTACTGGAAGCTGAAAGATGCAGTCAACCGAGGACATAACGCTGCATGATGACGGGGAATTCATTTGGGAGATTCCGGCTTTTCTTCGCGTTGCGATTGGCTTGGCGACCGCTCTCAGCCGTCTTCACAAACAGGGGGATCATCCACAAAAACCTCAAGCCGGGCAACATTCTCGTGAAAGCTGCAAGTGGTGAAGTTTGGCTGACCGGCTTCGGCATTTCATCGCGTTTGGCGCGTGAGCGCCAGACTTCGCAACCGCCGGAAATGATTGCGGGCACTTTGGCCTACATGGCGCCGGAACAAACCGGGCGAATGAATCGCTCGCTCGATTCCCGCAGCGATCTCTATTCATGCGGCGTCGTTCTGTACGAATTGCTCACGGGAAGCCTGCCGTTTGCCGCCTCGGATGCCATGGAGTGGATTCATTGCCACGTGGCGAGGCATGCAACGCCGCCGATTGAGCGCGTGAACGGCGTTCCGGACACGCTCTCTGCGGTTGTCATGAAGCTCCTGTCCAAGAATGCTGAAGATCGATATCAAACCGCCGCCG
>JBOHQZ010000965.1:0-2809 GCA_050732275.1 bacterium | reverse complement strand
GCGCAAAAAGAACGAATGCTGACACCAACACGGCGAAGCGCAATCCCAAAGATTCCGTCAGCACCAACAGCGGCTGCTTGAGCCACGGAATCAGCAGCAGCCATGCTCCGGCGCCGGCGACGAGGGAACATAGGCGAGATAATGTTGCACTTTTGTCTGCCCAGCGCCCGCCAATAGCATATCCCAAACTCAATGCCGCGAGCGTAACGGTAATCAGCGCCGACCACAAAAAAAGACTGACCCCATAGAAGGGGCCGAGTATGCGCGTGCCCAAAATTTCAACGGCGAGCACCGCCGCGCCGGAGATGAAAACGATGAAGTACAGGTAAAAGTTTCTCATTCGTTATCCCTTGTCTTTTTACGGCGTTTCATTTTCAGAATAGCAAGCAATATAACATTTGTATCGAATAGATCAAGCAAAATCGCGCTAAACGAGTAATAGGTCATTACAGGTGGTTAGCGCCCCGCTCTGTGCGGGACAGCCTGGATGGCTGCGCTACTTTTCTCCACCGACGGCCGAGGTATTACCCAAATGAAAACAACCTTATTTTTCATTCTCTCGCCTCTTGCCTTCCCAATTTGGCTTTTCCCTAAATTTTTATTACCTTAAAGTAATATTACATCTTCTCCCAATTCCCGGATTTTCGTTATTTCGTCCAGAGGTGTCATGAATCGCAATGACATGCTAAAAACCATAAAAGCTTCGTCCCAGCATTGGGATTTTATCATCATCGGCGGCGGCGCGACCGGATTGGGCACGGCGGTCGATGCGGCTTCGCGCGGCTACAAAACCTTGCTGCTCGAGCAGCACGATTTTGCCAAAGGCACTTCGAGCCGGAGCACCAAGCTGATTCACGGCGGTGTGCGATATTTGGCGCAGGGCAATATCTCGCTGGTGCTGGAAGCGCTACGCGAGCGCGGCTTATTGATTCGCAATGCCCCGCATCTTGTACACAACCAATCTTTTGTGGTGCCGAGCTACGATTGGTGGGAAGGACCATTTTACGGAATCGGCATGAAGGTTTACGACGTGCTCGCCGGCAAGCTGGGACTGGGCCCGTCCAAAATTCTTTCGCGCGAAGAAACGCTGGCGCGCATTCCAACGCTTGAGCCGAACGGCCTGCGTGGCGGCGTCATTTATCACGACGGCCAGTTCGACGACGCACGCCTCGCTATCAATCTCGCGCAGACCATCGTTGATTTGGGAGGGATCGCTATCAATTATATGCAAGCCTCCTCCCTGCTGAAATCACATGGTTTGGTTTCAGGCATCGTCGCGCAAGATATGGAAACCGGAAAAACTTATGACTTGAAAGCGCAAGTTGTCATCAATGCGACCGGCGCTTACACGGATTCAGTCCGCCGCTTGGATGATCCTGCGGCTGAGGCGATCATTGCGCCGAGCCAGGGTGTGCATTTGGTTTTGGACAAATCTTTTCTTCCCGGCGACAGCGCCATCATGGTGCCGCATACGGACGACGGTCGTGTGCTGTTCGTCGTGCCGTGGCACGATCGCGCCATCGTTGGCACCACGGACACGCCCATCGACGCGGTGCCGCTGGAGCCACGCCCGTTGCGAGAAGAAATCGAATTTCTGCTCACACACGCCGGCCGTTATCTTACCAAAGACCCAACTGCCAACGATGTTAAAAGTATCTTTGCGGGCATTCGGCCTTTGGTGAAAGCCGGCGAGGCGAAGGATACGGCAGCACTGGCGCGCGACCACACGATTTTAATTTCGAAATCCGGCCTGGTTACCATCACCGGTGGCAAGTGGACGACCTACCGCAAGATGGCCGAAGATACCGTGAATCAAGCCGCGGTGTTAGCCGGCTTGGATGAACGGCCTTGCGTCACCGAGACGCTGCGGTTGCACGGCTGGATGGAAAATGCGGGTACAGCAGAACCCTTCTTGGTTTATGGCGCGGATTGGGCAGGCGTACAAAAAGTTTTGCAAGAAAATTCAGCCTTCGCATCGCGGCTTCATACTGGTCTCCCCTACCTCGCCGCTGAAGTGATTTGGGCGGTGCGAAACGAAATGGCGCGCACAGTTGAAGACGTTCTCAGCCGGCGCACGCGCGCGCTGTTGCTCGATGCCAAAGCGAGTATTGAGATTGCGCCAAAAGTGGCGGCATTAATGGCCGGCGAATTGGGTTACAATGAGCATTGGCAAAAGCAGCAGGTAGAAAATTATCGTGACTTGGCAAACGGGTACATGCCCGGCAATTGAGCGAACGTCGCTGGTTTCATGCCATTAAGTTAAGCAACAATTTTGTCATTCCAAGGAGCGCAGCGACGAGGAATCTGTTTAGTGGCAGATTCCTCGCTACGCTCGGAATGACAACATCTTTATTAATCGAAAATTTTAAATTGATGATTCCGAAAACTGGCGTAAAAAATTGGCGTTTAGTGCTTCTCGCCGGTTATGTGATTTTGTTAGCGCTTTCCCATGTGGTGCGCCGAAATACGCCTACCCAAGCGCCGTTGACCGATGGCAAAAAGGTGGTTCAGGTGGAAGCAGTTGCCGGCGATGCGCCAATAGACCAAAACGTAAAGTTAGCTTATCGCGAGTTTGCTTCCACCACAAAAGATTCTCTCCCGGTTTTGATTTTGCTCCACGGCAGCCCGATGGGGTCGGAAACCTTCGACGATCTTGGGCCGGCGCTCGGCAAAAGCTTTCGCGTGCTCGTTCCCGATCTGCCTGGATTCAACGCTTCGTCGGCGCACATTCCGGATTACTCCGTTCGCAGCCACGCCCAATATATTTTGCAGCTCATGGATAGCTTGGAAGTTGACAAAGCGCATATTG
>JBOHQZ010000964.1:0-2812 GCA_050732275.1 bacterium | reverse complement strand
CGGGGTCGGTGAGCAATTTGGCAACTTTGGCCTTATCGTATTTCGCAATCTTCTTCGCGTCAAAGTGATCAAAAGCTTTGCGATAATTCTCGCGCTTCTTCAAAATGGTGGACCAGCTTAATCCCGCTTGCGCCCCTTCGAGAATGAGCATCTCAAAGAGTTTGCGATCATCATGCACCGGCACGCCCCATTCATCGTCGTGATAAGCAACGTAAAGCGGATCATCGCCGCACCATTCGCATCTTCGTTTCATATCCGTTCGGCAAGTTTTTTGAAATTTCTATATGTGGTTTACTGAGCTTTTATTGACTTGTCACCGCCCAGTCGAGCCGACTGGCTACGCCCGTAGGGGTTAATTTTGTCTTGCCAAAAATTTATCCAGCCGGGCTTTCTGCCGCAAATGATGCCGGAAGTGCATTTCGATCAAACGATACCATTCGTTCGCATTGAGCATGCCCAGCGCCGGATGTTTCCACTTTTGCACCGGAGAGGCATGATCAATTTGTGGGGCAAGTGTGCGCATCGTTTCGATCAGTTTGAGCAAACCTTCTCGCATCTCGGCGCGGCTCTGCGGCTGTTTCGGCGTGTACTCCGGCGGGGGCGGAACGTGAATTTTCACCGGTGGGAAACTGCCGAGCAAAAAGACGATCTTGCCGGCGAGCGTTTTGCCGCCTTCTGTCACCTCTGCACGGTTCTCGAGACATTTCTGGCACGCGCGCAGATGAAAATTCTCTGTCCTTACCACGAGGTGATAATAGACCTGGCCGATCGACCATTGCGTTTCACTGGGCTTCCGGGCAAACTGCTCATCGGTGTAATCGTTTAAGGCAATCAGCCAGATCCGAGCCGTTTTCTCAAAATGATAAAAAATCTCGCCTCCCGGCGTAACGAGATTTTGCGCGCCGTGTTGTGTGGCAAAGCCTTGATAGCGGCGCTCGCGTATCGTGTCAAGCCCGGACTGGAACGTGAGGCCGCCCGGATTTCGTTTAGGGGGATTGGAAGGCATGCGTATCCCTTCAAAGTTTGGAGTTTGTTAACGCGATTTCAAACGAGATTCCTCATAAAAAATCTCAACGCGTGAAAATCATTTCCCGCTCTTCCAATTTTTTGCCATTAATCGTTACGCTCAGGCGATACGTGCCCTCGAGACGCGGCTGCGAGTTCTTATCCACAAAATGAATTCTCTTAATGATGCTCTTCGTCTCCCCGGCCTTGATCTTGCCTTTCCAAATCTGATAAGTGCTCTTGCGCCGCGCTGTGCCTTTGCCGGGTTCATCCATCAACAGCAGGGCAACGGCACCAGCCTCGCCTTTATTCAAATTAACAATTTCAACATCACAAGGCAAGAACTGATTGATTTTAATCCGGCGCGGCGTGTTGTCCTGCCAGGTCACTTTGAGATGAGACGTCGAAGTGTAGCCTAAAAGTTTCAGCGCCGCCGGATGGCCTTCATCAATCAAAGTTCGCAAGGCGCGCGCGAGAATCCAATGGCGCTGTTTGGTGGCGTCCGGCGTGTTCCATTCCTTCGTCCATTCCAAAATGATCGCAGGGTTGTCTTTTGAGATATCGTTGAGATTGTTGGCAACGGATTTTTGCACGTAGTCCGAGGGATCGTCCAACAAAGGCTCCAGAATTTTTTTGAGCGGCGAGGGGTCTTCTTTCAGATCGTTAATGTGGGCCAGCATGACGCCGCGCGGACGAAAGGCTTCCGTCACCAGACGCCGGACCGCAGGGTTCTCGTCTTTGATCCACTCGCGCACGAGTGGAAGAATTGTCGCGACCCCGTGCTGAATGACGAGATTGTGCAAGATCGTCGCCGAAAGCTCGCGCGGCCATGTGCCCTCCAACGCGCCGGTGAAGTAGAGCCATTCAAGCTGCTTCTTCAAATTATCGGGATAAAGGATAGGCACCACAAACGCCGCTACGCCGCGAACCTTCTCGACTGGCGATTTGGACAACGCCGCAATGAGCGCGGCTCCATTCCGTTGCGACTCCGACAGCTCAGCCGCGACTTGCGCCAGCAGGCGCACTTGTTCTTGCATGCCGGCGGCAAAGAAATTTCTCTTTTCCAGCTCGCTTTTTAACTTTTTCCAAGATTGATCTGGAAAATGTTGCGTAAGAATGTTTTCGAGCGCGGCGATGCTGTTGTGCGCTGGCGTCTCTTTCGGAACGCCTTCGCCTTTTTTCGGTTTTCGGGTTTCCATAATGTTTACCGTCCGAACGCTCTGAGCGCCCGGACGGTGGGGTTACTCAATTTTAAAATGCGGATTCTCAATGATGCCGAAGACATTGCCAAACGGATCGAGCACCGTTGCAACGCGGATTCCTTCACCGACGTCTTGCACTTCGGTGTGCTTTTTTGCGCCAAGCTCGAGCAAGCGCTTGAATGCCGCATCGGCATTGGGCACGCCCCAATAGGCGCCGACGTTGTTGCCTTTTTTGACGCCGGACATATTCGGATCAAGCCCCAATTCAAAACCTCCGACATTGAAGCCGACGTAAAAAGGCTGATCGAAATACGGTTGTTTACCTGCTACAGCGGTGTACCACGCTTTGGCTTTGTCGAGATCATCAACATGATAAATGGCGGTTCGCAATCCCTGAAACATTTTTCTGCCTCCTTAGAGTTGTTTCTGCACAAATTTTTCCGCATAGATGATTTCTGTTTCAAGCTTGGTTTCGTCATCAGTCCAGCGATCGTAAATTTCCATGCTCAGAGATACGCCTTCTCCCGTGGCGGCAACGATACCTACGCCGATAAAAAGGCGGCTCAACCATAATATCCCACCGCGTCGCGCTCACCGCCTCCATC
>JBOHQZ010000963.1:0-2816 GCA_050732275.1 bacterium | reverse complement strand
CCTTCCAGAGTTGCCCAATTCGGCCAGATTCCGGCGGGCTTGGCGCGCTCCAATTCGTGCAAAAAGCGGTGCAGTTGTTGGTGATCGCGTTTGGGCGGCAAGTGCAAATTGGCGGGCTCGTTGATGATTGCAAGGCCGATGGCTTCACCCTGGCTGTGCGCGAGATAGGCGAGCGAGGCGATTAAAAAACGCGCGTAGTCGAATTTTGACACGCCGCCATCCTCGTGCGCCATCGAGGCGCTGGCATCGAGCACGAAGCGAATCGTGATGCTCGTCTCGGTTTCCGATTCGCGCACGTAATAGCGATCCGAGCGGGCGTACATTTTCCAATCGACGCGGCGCAGATCATCGCCCGGTTGATAGCTGCGATATTGGCTGAACTCCAAGCCGGCGCCGGGAATCGGGCTTTGATTGGCCCCAAGCATGAAACCATCGACAACAGTTTTGGCCAAAAGATGAAGATCGGAAATCGCTGCCAAAATGTGCGGGTCGATGAAACGGTAAGAGGAGACGTGCATTAATTTGAAGTCCGAAGTCTTGAGTGCGAAGTCCAAAGTCTGAAGTCGAAATCAAAAATTGTCGAGGGGGCTGCCTGGTTCGGGAATTTGTTTTAGCAGCTCGCGAGTGACAGTGTCAGAGTCGATATGCTCGGCCTCGCCTTTGAAATTGATCAGGATGCGATGCCGCAGCGCCGGTGGCGCGACGGCTTTCAGATCGAGCAGCGTGACGGCGAAACGGTCGTTGAGCAAGGCGCGGGCTTTGGCGGCTAAAATGATCGCCTGGCCGGCGCGCGGCCCGGCTCCCCATCTGACCCAGTTTTTGACAGACGGAATCACACTTTCCGCCGGGCGGGTCGCGCGCACCAAGCGGTTCACGTAGCCGATCAGATCGTCGCTGATGCCGACTTCGCGAACCAAAGCCTGCGCGTTGAGAATGTCTTCCGAAGTGACGACCGGGTGAACTTCGGATTGAGGCTTTGCCGTCGTCGTGGCGAGAATCTCGAATTCCTCCTGTTCGCGTGGATAGTCAATAGCAATATAAAGGAGAAAGCGATCCAACTGCGCTTCGGGCAGCGGATAGGTGCCGGCTTGTTCGATGGGATTTTGCGTGGCGAGCACGAAAAACGGGCGTTCGAGCTGATAGGTGGTTCCGCCATAGGTGACGGCGAACTCCTGCATCGCTTCCAGCAGCGCGGATTGGGTTTTCGGCGGGGTGCGATTGATCTCATCCGCCAAAACGATGTTGGCGAAAATCGGTCCGCGATTGAATTTGAAAAAACGCTTGCCGGTGGCGTGTTCCTCTTCCAGAATCTCGGTGCCGATGATGTCGGTGGGCATGAGATCAGGCGTAAACTGAATGCGGCGAAACGCGAGATGAACCGCATCGGCCAGCGTGCGAATCATCAGCGTTTTGGCCAAGCCGGGCACGCCTTCCAGCAGGCAATGCCCGCCGGCGACGAAAGCAATGAGCAGCTCGTCAATCGTCTGTTGTTGCCCGATGATGACTTTCTTGATTTCCTGTTGCAGCAGTGTGAGCTTTTGCAACAGGGATTGGACTTGGGTTTCGGTTATTTCCACGGATACAGTTTATAATAATTTTGTAAGCAGATTAAGCGGATTGTGGAGCGAACAAGTTTTGTCTTTATCAGCTCAATCCGTCAAATCCGCTTACATTTTCAGGCCGTCATTGCATACATCACGATGTTGACGCCAAATTTGGTGTTGTCTTCAACCAGCCAGCGTTTGTTGCGAAAATCATAATCCCACTCGCAGCCGTAATCTTTGTTGCTATACAGCACGGCAATGCGGCCGTCGATCGCAATGGCTTTCAGATAATCATGGACGAGATCATCACCCCAGCCGTTCAGCTCGAACGAAGTCGTCGGCGGGCCGTTGTTGAAATGAAAGAACGAATGATAAAGCTCGTGGTCTTGGGGAACTTTCTTGAGCGCGTGCGGCCCGAAAATAGCGGCCATTTGCGCCTCGAAAGAACGCGCAAACAAGCCGTCGATGTCGTGGTTGCAATCATCGACAAAGACGAAGCCGCCGTTGCGAACGTAGGCTTCGAAATTCTCTCGCTCGCGCGTGGTGAATTGTACCAGCTTGTGGCCGGAGAGATAGCAAAACGGTGAGTGCAGCATCGTTTTATCGCTCAGCGGAATGATCTTTTCCGCGGTGTCGACTTCGACCGTCGTATATTCCACCAACGAGTTGAGCAGATTGGAGGGCATGCGTTGATCGACATCCCAATCGCCGGAGAGATACTGCAAGCGCGTGAAAAAGAAATCGGCGCGCCGGCGGGCAAAGAGCGAGGTTCGGGGCGCGAGCAGCGCAGCGGCTGTGGCCATTCCGAAAGTTTTAAGGAATGTGGCACGAGTCATGTGATGTAACAACGTATTCAGATAGTCTCTTTAAAGTTGAATCGTTGCAAAAAGCAAAGATTTTTCCAACGGATTGAAGAACCCAACTGATCGGACCATCATCATCCGTTGGGTTCTTCTATCCGCTGGAAATTCTCCTTCGGATAAAGCTAATGAACGAAAAATGATTTTTCAAAATTAAAATCTGTTGGTCGCTTTTCAGCCGTTGGGAATTTTTATAAATAAAGAAGTCACTCCTCAGAGTTTGGAAGTGACTTCTTGACACGAAATATCTTAACTCCAACAAACTGGCAGTCTGTGTACTTCATACCGCATCCGACAAGCTGCTGAAAGTAAAATCGCGAATCTTCATCGGCGGCACGAAATTACCGTCAATGCGCACCGGCTTGCCGAGGGCTTCGAGATTGTTGAGCATGATGACCGGGCTTTCGTTGAA
>JBOHQZ010000962.1:0-2820 GCA_050732275.1 bacterium | reverse complement strand
GCCGGCATAAATCGTTGAACCGCTGATCGCCAAGGCGTTAACCGGATCACTCGCTACGGGTCTCCAGCCCGTGGCTTCCCCAGTGGTGACCTTTAGTGCGGCAAGATTGCTTCGTGATATTGGAGGTATTGAAGGCATTGAAGGTAAGCTAATCGTGCTGAAGTTGCCGCCAATGTAAACTGTTGACCCGCTCACGATTACTGCCTGAACCGATGTCTGAGTACTCGTGGTAACGCCACTCACATGTGGATTCCAAGATAGGAAAGGATTTCCAGTCACAGCATTGATTGCGGCAATATGGTTTCGCGATTCCGCTCCAACACTGGTGAAATTGCCGCCGGCATAAACTGTCGTGCCAGCCAGGGCAATCGTGTTGACTTGAGTGCCGCTTATATCCGGATTCCATTTCGTCGCTTTGCCGTCCACAGACTTAATCGCCGCGATCCGGTTTCTCCTGTCAATATCAATATTGGTGAAAGAGCCGCCGGCATATATAATCGGCCCATCCACGGCCAAAGCATCCACGGCCAAAGCTCTAACGGTTCCACCACCGGCTTTGGGATTCCATTCGGTGACGACTTCACCGGTGGCGGCATGGAGCGCCGCTAAAAATCTTATCGATTGTGGTGGTACGCCAATGTTTTCAAATTCTCCGCCCACATAAAGCCTGTCTCCATGCAAGGCCAAGGCGAAAACTTGTTTATCTGGGTTAGGCTTCCAGGCGAGGTCAAGCGAGTCGTTTGCAAAAATATGAATGAGATGTTTGTATCCTACACTATCATTTTCCACTCTGTTAAAATTCCCGCCAACATACCAGCCGCCAGCGCCATCGGATACAACGGCGTTAATCACCGGCGTAGCAATCAGAGGCGGGGTGTTGCTCTTGATGATTTTGGGCAGAAGAAACGGCAACGCCGTCGGGCGCGTGCTCAACATTACGCCAATTCCGGTCGGCATCGACACCGAAGTGAATTCGCCGCCAATGTAGGTGATGCCATTGTTGTGCACGATGGCGTTGACCGCGCCACCATTTGCCATCCAGGCATCGGAACGTAACGTTGCCGGCTGTGCCGAGGCCCCGGAGACGAAAAGACAAAATGCCATCGCCGTCATGGCAAAAGCCAAAAAAAGTTGAGATGCTCTCATATAACCCTCGCCCAAAATGCCATCCACCGTGTTCGACTAAAAACACGTTGCTTGACGCGCCAACCTGCTGAATTGAAATGTCCCATCCGTGGAATGATTGCATCGGAGGCAAACCAACCCCTTTAATTTGCCGGCTGAAAGGTTTTAAGCTCAAAGGTGAGATTTGAGATGCCTATTATTAGCGGCATAAATTAATATTTGCGGAATAAAAATGTAAGATAGGCTGAAATAATTTCAACCGGAGGTTTGGCATAGATTCTTTAAAGACAAATAATTTCTTGCGGTTTTGCAAATTCTTCTTTATTCGTGGGTTTGAACCTGAGCCAAAACCCGAACTCCCCAACGAGGCCTTGCGTGAAGCCGTCGTCAACGCCGTTGCGCATCGCGATTACACAATACACGGCCAGATTCGGCTTTTCATCTTCGACGATCGCATCGAAATTCATACTCCCGGCAAACCGCCGAACACCATTGACGAAGCCGCCATGCGCGCCGGTGTACACGTGGTTCGTAACCCGCGCTTTTACTCACGGCTTTCCGATGCCGGTCTCGTCACGAGAGCGGGAACCGGCATTCGCCGGATCATTCGATTGGTTCGAGAAGCCACCGGTCGGGAGGTAGAGATTTTGATTCGAGATTTCGAGGTGTTGCTGACGATTCCACGCAAGCTGGTTTCCCCGTAAAAATTGTGGTCATCGATGTCCTAATGGAAAATTATTTAGCCAAAATAAAAGATGCCTCCCGGTCGTTGACCAGAAGGCATCACTTAACAGGGGGCACGCGGAAAAGTTATTTTCAGTGGGGAACAAATGACTCTTTCACCAGTCGCGCCGACTGGTTGCGCCCGTAGGGGCTACATTACTTGCTCAGCACCATCTTGCGCACGAGCCTGGTTTGGCCGGCCTGCAATGCGTAAAAATAAATTCCGGAGGCAACCGGCTTTCCGGCGTTGTCCGTGCTATTCCATTCGAGGCTGTGCTTTCCTGCTTCGACATAACCATTCAGCAGCTCCTTCACTTCGCGGCCCAACACGTTGTAAACCGCCAGTCTCACTGCTTGCGCTTGCGGCATTCCAAAGTATATCATTGTTGAAGGGTTAAATGGATTGGGGTAATTGGCGCCCAATTCAAATTGCGCCGGCAATGTTTCCTGCTCTTCGGAGGTTTCGACTGAAGTGGTGGCGTGTTCGAGAGTAAAATTGGCCAATTGCGTGCCCGCCGCGTTGGGGCTATAGAGAACCTCGCCAACTTGACTTCTGAATCTGACCTTAGTCGCCTGGATGGTATAACGTCCGCCCGCAAATCCGGCAATCTGATACACGCCCTGCCCATCGGTCAGATCGAAACCCACCGGTTTGCCCGAAGCATTACGGGCAATGATCAAAACGCTGGAAAGCGGCGAAGTATTGGGATCTCGCACCACGCCGGCCAGCGCCCCGGAACCCGAATCGGGGAGGATGGGCGTGAGAATAGCATTTATGCCGGACAACGGATTAGCAGGGAAAACCGGCCGGGCTTGTTCCCAAAGCGAGGCATTATCGTAAAATTCCGGCACATAGCCATCCGCCGCAAATAAAATGATATGATTGAGCGGCTTCAAATTTCCCAGCGTATAATTTCCCTGACCATCCGTAAATGTGAACGCGATTTCGCCAGTGGCCAGATTGGAGCTGAC
>JBOHQZ010000961.1:0-2821 GCA_050732275.1 bacterium | reverse complement strand
ACAACATCCGCCGGGAAAAGACGCGCACAAATGCCGCTATCCGGCGTGATGAGCGAGACTTTTTTGCCGTTCATCGCCAGCGCCGCCGCGATTTCGGAGCCGATGAAGCCGCCACCGATGACAGCAAAAGTATCGTGCTGCCTCGCCAGCTCCCGAAGGCGTTGATAATCTGCGAGCGTGCGGAAATAGATGATCGCATCTCCGCCAAATGGCAATCGCCGCGGCGTGCCGCCGGTTGCCAGCAAAAGCTTGTCATACGTGTGCGCAACGCCTCGATCATCCGTGATTTTCTTCCCGGCAAGATTTAAGTCTTTCGCCGTTCGCCCGAGATGAAAGTTAACGCCGGCAGGAGTTAGCCGCATGATTTCGGCCACGGTTTTCTTCCCCGTCCAAAGCGCCTTCGACAAGGGCGGGCGATCATAGGGCGGATTCGTTTCGGCCGTGATGACGCTGATGGCGCCGTTGGCATCGAGTTCGCGAATGCCGCCGATTGCAGAAGCGGCGGTCATGCCGCCGCCGATAAGCAGATACTTGTAATGAGCCATCGTATTCCTCCTTAAATTATAACAGTTCAGGATTTTCTAAAACCGCTTCGGCATCGATCGTGATTTCCACGATGTCTCCAACCACGAATCCGCCTTTCTCCAATGGCGCGTTCCAACTGACGCCGAAATCATGGCGATTGATGCTGGTCTTCGCCACAAAACCGGCGCGCGTTTTTGGCCCCTTGTCTACGTTATCCTCCCACCATGGCGTTTGCCATTGTCCCAAATACGTGACATTCAGAGCGGCTTTCTTCGTGACCCCGCGAATGGTTAAATCGCCCTTAACGATATAATCATGATCGCCGATCAGCTCGACTTCATTGCCTTTGAAAGTAATCGTCGGATGCTTGTCAACGTCCAGAAAATCCGCGCTGCGCAGATGGGCGTCGCGCTGTTGCTCGTCAGTCCATAGTCCTTTGGTGTCGATAGTCACCCCAACCGAAGATTCGCGCGGGTTAGTTGGATCAAACATGAGTGTGCCGTGGACATTCTTGAAGTGCCCGCGAACATAAGTCACCATCATGTGCCGGCAGCAAAACTCTGCAGCGGTGTGCCCGGGCTCGAAAAACCATTTTGCCATGATCTACTCTCCTCTATAAATGAGCAATCCGTCCCATCCGGCCGCTTTGGTAATCAAGAATCGCCTGGCGGATTTCCTCTTGTGTGTTCATGACGAATGGCCCGTAGCTGACGACCGGTTCGTTTATGGGCTCGCCGTTCAACACGAGGAACGTCGCTTCCTCTTTTGCCACGATGGTGATATCCTCTCCATCGTGGTCGAACAACGCCAATTCCGCTTCGCCGACTTTCTCCGTGCCGTTCAATATGCTCTTTCCTCGCAAGCTTACCAGCGCCGTCGTGTAGCCGCTCGGCAAGTTCAACTCTGCGTGGCGTCCCGCCTTCAACCGCACATTCCACAGATTGATCGGCGTAAATGTTCGCGCCGGGCCTTTAACTCCCTGAAAATTTCCAGCGATCACGCGCACCGTACCGCCGTCGTTCGCGAGGTTGACAACCGGGATGTCGCGATCAAGCAGCGTTTGATAACCGGGCGGCGACATCTTGAATTGGGCTGGAAGATTCACCCAAAGCTGCACCATCTCGAACATGCCGCCGCGTTCGGCAAACTCACGAGCATGCTTTTCTTCATGTACGATGCCGGAAGCTGCGGTCATCCATTGCACGTCACCGGGGCCGATGCGGCCGTGGTTGCCCGTCGAGTCGCGATGCTCCAATTCACCCTGATAGACGATTGTCACCGTCTCAAAGCCGCGGTGCGGATGCTCATCCACGCCGAGCGCCTCTTGCGTCGGTGGAAATTCCACCGGACCGCCATAGTCTAAAAGCAGAAATGGACTAATCGCCTCGCCGAGACGCTGAGAAGATAAAATCGTGCGGACCGGAAAGCCGTCACCCACCCAATGTTGGGCCGGGCTTTTATGGATTTCGAGAATTTTTTTCATAGCACTTTAAAAAACTGACCGTCCGAGCCATTCGTGACGGCCCGGACGGCTGGTAGAGCAAAGTTATTGCGGTTTTCTGGAAATGGCCTCGAGCGTCAAATTCACATCGACTTCCTTGCTGACGACCAGGCCGCCGCTTTCAATGGTCCGGTCCCATTTCACACCGTAGTCGAAACGATCCAACGTCAGTCCCGCTTCGATGCCGATTCGCTTGCCGCGTGCATCTTCGATCTTGCCGAGAATTTTGAACGGCAATTCAACCGGCTTGGTGACGCTGCGAATGGTCAAGTCGCCGACCGCGACAAAGCCGTCACCTCTCTTTTCGATTTTTTTGCTGGCGAAGGTAATGACCGAGTCCTTGGCGGCGTTAAAAAAATCTTCGCTGCGCAGATGGTTATCGCGTCGCTCATTTTGCGTGTTGATGCTGCCGGTTTTGATCGTGACATTCACCGAGGATTTGGTGAGGTCTTTTTCGTCGTAGAGAATGGAGCCAGAGAACTCCTTGAAACCGCCGCTCACCTTGGCGATGACCATGTGACGCACGGTAAAACTGACGTTCGAGTGCGTCGGATCGATTTCATATTTTTCCTGGGCAAAGCCGGTGGCCGCAAAAATCCCCAGAACAAAAACCGCGGTGAAAAACCTGGTAAAGCGCATAAGACCTCCTTGAAGAGTTGGGCAACTATCCGGGTCCAAAAAGAGACTGTCATTCCGTAGGAATCTTTTTTCATTTCAAGCAATGTGCTCGTGCAGAAAAGGATTCTTCCGGAATGACATGATCGAGGATGGCCGAATAGTTACGATTGAGTTGAA
>JBOHQZ010000960.1:0-2825 GCA_050732275.1 bacterium | reverse complement strand
GGCGAAGCGTATTTGCCCGAGCCGTGGATTCTCTTGCACGACGAGCATCAATGTATCGGCGCGCAATTCGGCGCGAACCGTCGCGTATTGTCCGGCGGCGTATACCGCTTCGACCCACGATTGAATGGCGCTGGCACTCAATATGAAATGTTTGTTGTTGTTCCCGCCAAGTTTGCAGGCTGCCTTGTCGGCAGCAGATGCGAGCATCGTCCACGGCAAATCCGGCGGCATTGGCTCGGGCACCGCTGCGCCGTTCGAGAACGCCACGCTCCAAAGCCGCCTGGCTTCCGTTGCCGTGCCGTTCTGCAAGCCCCAATAGTGTACGGCAAAGTTCTTTTGTGAATCGGCTGCAAATGCCGAATCGGCCGGCCGTGGTTGCGTGAGCTGCTGAATTTTTCCGATTTGCTCCAGCGTCTTGCGATAACCCAATTCGATGAGCGAATCGAGCGCCGTGAAATCGGAGGAGGTGCGGCCCGGCTCATCCAGTGTGATGACCACGTCGGCGTTTTCGCGCTGCGCCTCGTTTTCGTCGCGCTGCATGATCGTGCTGACTTGATCCGCCAGCTCCCACGGCGAGTTGAGATTATCTTTGTCGCGCAACTTTGATGAGGCGTCGGCAGCGATGACGATATCGGCGTGGTGGCGGACGATGCTGACCGGAATGTTGTTGACCAACCCGCCGTCGGCGAGCAGCATATCTCCCCGCGGCGCCGGCGCAAAAAGAAAGGGCACTGCGATCGAAGCGCGCATCGCCTCGGCAAGATCGCCGTCAGCGATGATAATTTCCTTGCCGCTGTATAAATCCGTGGCCACGGCTCGAAAGGGAATGCGGAGATGGTCGAAGCCGGCACTGGCGCGATAGTTGGCGCGCATGGTGAGATCGGTCAGCACCGTCAGAAGCTTTTGTCCGGCAGTAATCGCGGGAGGAATATAGGGCTGCAAGCCGCGGAATCGCAATTGCAAAAAAGCGCGCTCGCGCTCCTGCCGTTGCGCCAAAAATAAATTCGTGCGCAGCGGCGTGTCTACCGTAATGTCGTTCCACGGAATCGTCAGGGCGATGTCATACAATTGGGTCACGTTGTAGCCGGCGGCGTAAAGCCCACCGACGACGCTGCCCATGCTGGTTCCCGCGATGAAGTCAATCGCAATGCCGTGCTCTTCGAGCGCTTGCAGCACGCCGATTTGGAACAGCGCGCGGGCGCCGCCGCCGCTCAACGCCAAGCCGACGCGCGGGCGGCCAAGCTCGCGATAGGGAAGAAAATAGTTTGGCGGCCCGACGATGCGTTCCAAACGCGGCGTGAAAATCAGAGCCGGCTGTTGCCACGGCGCATGGCCGTGCAAAGTATCTTCGGAGGCAACTGATGTCATGGCAGAATTTTCTTGCGGACATTGCTGCGGCGCGAATCCCCATATTGGGCCGATACCTGACAGAAAAACTGCCGCGAGCACGAGGCGCAAAGCCGTTTGTTGGTGATGATAGCCCAAATAAAAAAAGGCCACCCTAAGCGTGTCGCTCTGTTTCAATGCGCTGAGTCCGCGATGGCGGGAAAACGAGAGCACAAGAATCCATCCTTAAAATATCAAGCTCAGACGGCGCGCACAGAGTCCAAGCCCTTTCCAGTTGTGATGCCAAGTTGCGGTGTGCGCACCTTTCTAATTTATGACACGCATTGCCAAAATGCAAGCTCTTCGTCAGTTGACTTTTGCCGCAAAATTTTGTATCTTGCCTTGCACGTTGATTGAGCCGGAAACCATGATCGCATGATAAGCTCCTCATCACGACGCTCGTTCATTCTCGCCGGTCTGTTTGCCGCTTTAACGGTCTTTGGCGCGCATATAAAAATTCCGCTGCCTTATGTTTCACTGACGCTGCAAACATTTTTTGTTTTGTTGTCCGGGCATCTGTTGGGCCCCCTTTACGGCGCTGCCAGCCAATCGGCTTATCTACTCTTGGGCTTGATCGGCTTGCCGGTGTTTGCCGAGGGCGGCGGCCTGGCTTATGTTTTCAAACCCACGTTCGGATATCTTCTGGGATATCCGCTCGCCAGCTTCACGGCGGGAATGATCGTTCATCGCGGCGCGTTGCAGCCGCAAGTTTTGCCGGCGGCAAGCCTCGCCAGATTGATTCTGGCGAACCTATCGGCGCTGTTCGCCATTTTCGTTCCGGGCGTTGTGTATCTGTGGTGGAATTTGAATTTTGTGCTCGGCCAAGCATTCAGCTTCGCCAGTGCGTTCAAAGTCGGTTTTCTTGTTTTTCTTCCCGGCGATGTGATAAAAATTGCCGGAGTGATTTGGCTGTATCGCGCCCTGCAGCCGCGGCTGGCAGCAACGTTCAGGTTTTCAACAAATACTCCAATTTTAGAAACAACAACGACCATAGCGGCAGGAACAGAACCTCGGCCTGATTGACTTGCGTGCGCCCCAAATAGTCTTTCGTAAAAATCACGCCAAGATTGGGCTGATAGTTCGTGAGAAAATTATTGAAGCTGCGAGTGAGTTCAGGAGCTTTCATGGCCGTGAATTTGACCTCGACCGGAATCAGGGCGCTCGGAAACTCGATGATGAAATCAACCTCGGCTTTGGTTTGCGTGCGCCAAAAATGCAACTCGTTGGGCGCTTCGACCAAACGCTCAAGCTCGGTGAAGGCGAAATTTTCGGCCATCTCGCCGCGATCGCCACGCAGCAGCACGTCGTTGAAATTGCCGGCGGCAAAATTGCGCAGGCCCAAATCCAGCGCATAAATTTTCGGCATTTTGGACAGTTCGCGCCGCACGTTTTGGAAGAACGGCGTGAGGCGTTTGAAAATAAAAGTCCCTTCCAGCACC
>JBOHQZ010000959.1:0-2826 GCA_050732275.1 bacterium | reverse complement strand
ATGGTGTTTGAGATCGAGGGTTGAGAGCGGAGAGCAGAGGGCAAAGAGCATAGAGCGGTGGACCGAGGGCTCTAAGCCCTAAGCTCTTCGCCCTCTGCCCCAAGCCCTCCGCCTTCAGCACTTTTCCACCAACTTTTTCGTTCTTCGATTGTAATTATGATAGAATCAAACGACGCCTCCTTGGTTAAACAATGCCTGGAAGGCAACATCAAAGCTTTCGAGCGCCTCGTTGACAGGCACCAAAAAACGGTGTTCAACGTGGCCCTGCGCATTGTTAACAATTACGCCGAGGCCGAGGATATTGCGCAAACGGTTTTTATCCGCGCTTACGAAAAGCTGGCGTCGTTCGATCCCAAGCACAAATTTTTTAGCTGGCTCTATCGTATGACGGTGAATGAGTCGCTCAACTCGCTCAAGCAGCGCCGGCGCAAAACGGAGCTGGACGAGAGCTTCATTTCAGGCGACAAAACACCGGAAGAAAATTACGAGGAGAACGAAATGACACGGCAAATCGAAATCGCGCTCATGCGCCTCGATCCCGAGCAAAGAGCCTTGATCGTGCTCAAACACTTTCAAGACATGGCGTATGAGGAAATCGGGTATATCTTCGAAATTCCCGAAAAAACCGTCAAGTCCAGGCTCTATGCGGCGCGGCAGATGCTGCGAACTGTTTTGCTCAAGCAAGGAATCGTTGCCAATGGTTGATGAAAAATTTGTCGAGCTGATCCACCAAGAAATCGACGCAGAAAACTCTTCCGACGAAACCGCGACGTTGAAGGCTTACTTGGCCAAAAATTCGGAGGCCAGAAAGCTTTATGACGATCTCGCCGTCGCTGCCAACATGCTGCGGGAGGTGAAAACCGTCGAGCCTCCCGGCACTTTGAAAAAAAGCATTCTGCGCTCGATTCAGCCGGATCGCTATGCTGTCCGCGCGAAGAAACCCGCGCCGGGTGGCATCAGGAATCTTGTCGACATGCTTTTCGGCGCGCCTTCCTACCAGCTCAAATATGCTTATGCTTTTGCCTTCGGTTTGATGGCCGGGCTATTCATTTATGCCCTGATGAGCAACACCAGCCAGCAACAAGCGGAGATCGACAATTCGAATTTATATGGCACCCTGGCCCGGCTTGACGCTGCCGGCAATTTCGCGGCGGTTGATTCGATGGCCGTGGACCTCGCAGCCGGGCGCGTCTCCATGCAGGTGAAATCCTCTGCCAAACAAGTCATTGCGGAGCTGCACCTCAACATGATAAATGAAACGACGATACAACTCGAATTTGAGGAAAATGACCTGGGGTTCAGCGGTGTCAGCCAATCGAACAGCCGAGCGGGCATGGCGTTCAGCCGCGACGGGCATATTCTGAAGCTCACGACGCGGGGTGAAAGCCGCTACATGATCGCCTTTGCCAATAAGACACCGGCCGCTACTTCATTGCGATTCAAGCTGTTTGCCTCCGACACGCTGCGATACGAAACGACTTTGGAAACGGGAAAGTAGCTGTAAAAATATTTTTCAATCCGTTGGTCGTTTTTTCATCCGTTGGCAACCTGGCCCTTCACTCTAAGTTGCGCGGCTCTATGACTTGCACAAAACCTTGAAACCCCAACCAACTTTTCGCGAATTGCGTTGTAATTAGCTTAGAAAATCAAGAAAGTTGTGAAATAAACAAAACCGAGGAGGTTCCAATGCAAAACCAGTCTCCAAGCCTGTTGAGCGGGCGAAAAGGCGCGCTTCTGATCGGTGGCGCGCTGGTGGCAGTCATCGCGCTCGTCTATTTTTCGTTTTTCTATCCTTCCGTCTCGCAAGAAGACGCGGCGGGCACGATCGGCGGCGTCAAAAAGGCGGAGAAATATCGCGCCGGTCAAATGAGCGAAGCGGACGTCGTGCTGACCTCCGCTCAAATTCAGAACCTGCTGCAGGATGATAAAATTCAAAAATTGGTTGATAATAAGGAGTTTCAAACCGCGCTGCAGAGTCCGGCCTTTCAGGCGCTTTTGAGCAATGTTGAATTGCAGGCGGCGTTGAAAAGCCCCGAGCTGCAAGCCGCATTGAAAAGCGCCGAGCTGCAGGCGGCGCTGAAAAGCTCCGAATTGCAAGCCGCATTGCAGAGCGCCGAGCTGCAGGCGGCGTTGAGAAGTCCGGAGCTGCAGGCCGCGTTGAAAAGCCCGGAGTTGCAGGCCGCGTTGAGAAGCCCGGAGTTGCAAGCCGCGCTGAAAAGTCCGGAATTGCAAGCCGCGTTGAAAAGCCCGGAGTTGCAGGCGGCGTTGAAAAATGCGGAACTGCAAGCCGCGTTGAGAAGTCCCGATTTGCAAGCGGCGCTGAAAAGTCCTGAGCTGCAGGCCGCACTGAAAAGTTCGGAATTGCAAGCTGCCCTGAAAAATCCGGAATTGCAAGCGGCGCTGCGCAATCCCGAGTTGCAAGCGGCTTTGCGAAATCCGGAATTGCAGGCTTCGCTGAAAAGTCCGGAATTGCAGGCGGCATTGAAAAGCCCCGAACTGCAAGCCGCATTGAAAAATCCCGAGCTGCAAGCCGCGCTGAAAAGTCCCGAGCTGCAAGCCGCATTGAAAAGTGCCGAGTTGCAAGCGGCGTTGAAAAGCGCCGAGCTGCAAGCCGCGCTGAAAAGTCCGGAGTTGCAAGCCGCGTTGCGAAGCCCGGAGTTGATGGCCGCGCTGAAAAGCGCTGAGTTGCAGGCCGCGTTGAAAAGTCCCGAGCTGCAAGCCGCGCTGAAAAGCCCTGAATTGCAAGCGGCATTGCAAAGCCCGGAGTTGTTGGCCGCGCTAAAAAGTCCGGAGTTGCAAGCGGCGTTGAAAAGCCCTGAGCTGCAA
>JBOHQZ010000958.1:0-2829 GCA_050732275.1 bacterium | reverse complement strand
CGGCAATCTGCGCGGTTATGCCGGCACGCCGTTGCTTGCAGAAAGATACACGACGTTCAATCTCGAGCTTGGCCCTTCCCTAAAAATCGCCGGGCTTTCGCCTTTCATTTTTTATGACCGCGGCGCCATCTGGCCGGTGCGCGATGCCAATTCGCTCACACGCGCCAATGCCGGCGTGGCGCTGAGTTTCGGCGGCTCGCAAAGCCGGTTATTCGGTGCCACTTTGCTTTCGGAGCTGGCGCTTCGCGTTTATTTTCCGCTGTGGCTGAGCCACCCGCTGCCCGGAGAAAAGCAGCGGCAGTTTCGTTGGTATTTTGCGCTGGGGAAGAGCTTGTAGCTGGTAGTAACGCCTTCAGGCGTCGGACGCCAGAACTAAAACAAATATTTCAATTAAACGTGCCAATGCCATTGTTTCACGCCTAAAAAGCGAAACGACAGACGTAGAAGATTCATCTTATTGTCTTGACGCGTCCTTGCCCACAAACACTTGGCTCCTGAAGGAGCTACTACGAACTTTTTAAAACAGAAATGCTCTCCCTTCCCGAAAATTTGGAAGCAGCGATTCGTGAAATACTCAAAACGCTGCCGGCGAGCCAATGGCTGAGCGAGGCCCAGGCGTTGAGCCGGCGCTATCGCGGCGAACGCGAGGCCTCGCCGCCGGCTTTGGCGCGCGGCGAGGAGCAGGCGCTGGCTTATCTCGCGCAGATTTTGCCGGCAACGTTTGCGCAGCTTACCGGCGCGATGGCCGCAACTCGGGTGCAAGCGCCGAACTGGGCGCCCGTCTCTTTGCTCGACATCGGCAGCGGCCCCGGCACTGCGCTTTGGGCGGCGATGGCGCAATGGCCGTCGTTAACTCATTTCACGGCATGGGAGCGCCAGAGCGCTTTCATTAAAGTTGGGCAACGCTTGGCGCAAGCCAGCGAGCAATTGGCGCAATCGGCCGTCACGTGGGAGCGAATCGATGTGAGCCGGCAACTCAAACAGGCTTCTGAAAAATACGATTTGATCGTCATCGGCCACGTCTTGAATGAATTGAAATCTAACTCGCAGCAACAGGTGGTGACGTGGGCATGGGAGCATTGCACCGGCGTGGTTTTGCTGGTCGAGCCTGGCACTTCTGCCGCTTTTCCGGCGCTAAAAAGCGCGCGCGAGCAATTGCTGGCTTTGGGCGCGCGAACGTTGGCGCCTTGCCCGCACGACCACCCGTGTCCGCTGGTCGACGATTGGTGCCATTTTCCTCAACGCTTGCAGCGCCCGCCATTTCAGCGCCGCGCCAAAGCTGCGCTTTCCCAATGGGAAGACTGTAAATTTGCCTATGCGGCATTAGCTCGCTTTGCGCCGGCGAATGTGCCTCGAGCCAGAATCATTCGCGAGCCACGCATCACCAATGCTTACGCCGAAGTACGGCTTTGCACCGCCGGCGGCATCGTGCAGCACCGTGACGGTAAGAACGACCGCGAAGCCTTCAAACGCACCAAGAAATTACAATGGGGCGACGTTTTACTCTGATTCTTTTTTAAAAAAGTCTTGACTATTTGATAAAATCTTTTCATATTTTTACCGTTCCACGTACGACTCACCCAGGAAAAATTCTCCATCAGGAACTGCCGGGTCAAACATCGAATTTGCGGGAATAGAGTCGTTTTGCCAGACACCACAGTTCGGCATCGCGGGACTAACCAAATCACCTTAGCGTGACAGCTTCGGACGGAGTAAATGATTAAAGCCGCTAGCCACGAGGAGTGGGGCGATTTACGGATAAACAGGAGATGGAGGTTTTTCTCACTGGTTCTCACCGCCATTGCGGTGACGGAGATTTTTATTTTCGGCGCATCTTCGGGCAATTGCCCATTTTTTATCTTTACTGTGTTGGCGGCCGTTTTGCACGACTTTTCCGCCGACAAACTGTTCAAGCGTTGCGCCGGCGTGCCGGTTGACGAAAGCGCGTGGGAGGAATTTTTCCACCGCTATCAGCAAGATATTCGCGCGGGCATCTGCCGGGTGATCGGATTCTCCCCGGACACTCGTTACAATCATTTGCTCGCCGATATTATGCAGCGTTTCAACTTGCGGCTTTTGGAAAACGGCCGGCGGGCGCTGCTGTCTTTTCGCGGTACGACCGACCAGGAGGCAAAGGCATTTTTGCGAAAAGTGGCGGCCAGGGTGGCTATAAATATTCTCAACCAGGAAAAAAATTCGCACTCACAGCCGCTAGATCAGTCCTCAGGTGTGCCCGGAAATGGCGATTTTCTCGATCCAATAACCGCCGAAAATGAGGAATATCTCATTTTATTGGATACCATCGAGCAATGCCTGCGCGAGGTTATCCACGGCAAAAATAGATATCGAAACATTCTCATTAGCAAATTAGCCATCATCGATGGTCTTTCAGCCAAGGAGATCGTTGAAATACGCGGACTTGGCTTCAGCAACCTCCACGCAGTTGAACAACAGATCACCCGTATTCGCGGCAAGCTGCAGGCCTATCTCAAAAAACAATAAAAATATTCGAAAAGGAGCGTGAGTTTTGGGGTGATTTGGTTGTCTATACAGATAGAGAGTGTATATAGGAAGATTTGGGTTGGTGGAAAAGGAGTAAAGCCAGCAATTCATGGAAGGAACACGCATTATGCCACAACATATCCCTTTGAAAAAACTTTTCGAACATCAGCAGGGCCATAGGAGTGACGAATATCAGACGATAGAGAATCATCTCGCCGATTGTGAGCATTGCACGGAAAATATGACGCTGTTTTCGCCACACCTGCGCGCCCAAGAAACCAAGCCGGCCACAGCGCACCGGCACGAGCCGTCAAACGGCAAGCAAGC
>JBOHQZ010000957.1:0-2829 GCA_050732275.1 bacterium | reverse complement strand
AATTTGCGACAACGCTTCCGCGCGGTGATACGACGGGGTACCAGGCAAAATCGGCGCGGCGACCCAAATGGCCGGCGCGATGATCTCCGGTTTCAGCAAACCGTCTGCAGTCGGGCCGTAGCTGGAGCAATACAAATCGAGATTTTGATTGCCCAACAGATTATTGTCATTATATCCGCCGACCGTAATCACCGACGGCGAGTTGGCGGGCGGCACGGGGCGGGGGCTGCCAGTACAACCGGAGTTCCCGGCAGCCGCGACGACGATTAGTCCTCGCTTCACCGCCTCTTCAGCCGCTTGATCAACGATATTGGTTTCATAAGGAACGTCGTCATCGCCGCCGAGCGAAATGCTGACGACGCGAATATTATAACGTTCCATGTTCTTGATAACCCACTCAAAGCCGCGCGCGATATTCTCTTCGGTAATCTTGCCATGATCGCTGGCTTTGACCAAAACCACCTGCGCTTCGGAAGCCAACGATTTATAAGCGCCATCCGAAAGGCAGCCGTTGCCCGCGGCGACGACCGAAGTTTGCGTGCCATGCCAATCCCAATCGTGAGGCGAGCCATTCATTTCGTAGCGCGCGCGGGGTTGCGTCACATCAGCGGTGGCAATAATGCGATTTACCGGCTCGGTTAAATCCGGATGCAGATAAAAGCCGGAGTCGAGCATGGCGATGGTCACACCGCGTCCGGTGCGCTCGGTGTCAGCCTGCAATCGCAACGCCGTCGGAATCACGGCGAAGCGGTTCGGCGCATGTTGATGATCGTGTTGGTTGTTGCCGTTTGGCGCATTCGCGAGCATAATCAAAGTCTGAAAATATGTTTCAAGTATGTTGTTATTTTATCGGGATCATGTTTGCGTTTCTTGCAAAAACAAGAGCAAAATTCGCGCAAAAGCCACACATTACTGAGTCGCGTCAGGCGTGCAATCCTTACAAGGTTTTCAATGCGCTTTAAAAATAAAACGCCATCTATCCGATGATAACCCCGACAAGTGGCGTTTCGTTTTTATGGTTGAAATGGCGCTGAAAGGCTCGAGCGAATTTCTTGGCGGCATTTTCCGAAAGCCGAGCCTGATTTTCCTAGAAATTTTCAAATCAATACTTGACTTTCACCGTTACAATTTCGCATATTGAAAAGATTTCGGGAAATAAACCACCTTGCGCGTTCCGCGCTCAGGCCGCGGGACTTTTAAATCAAACCAAACGAGCAGGAACAAACGACTATGCCAAACTACAACATGGAAGTTCCCCTCGAAAAACTGCGCTGGCGATGTCCGGCGGAGTTTCTAGATTTTCAAACCACTGAAGAAATCGCCGCAATCAAGCATTTCATCGGTCAGGAGCGCGCGCAGAAAGCGCTGGCGCTCGGCCTGCAGATGAAAGCGCCGGGCTACAATATTTTCGTCGCCGGCCCGAACGGCACCGGCAAAGCCACCATCGTCAAGTCGCTTCTTGCCGGGCTGAAGGACAAAGGCCCCATTCCTCCGGATCTTCTCTACGTCCATAATTTCGAGCATCCCGATGAGCCGAAACTCATTCGTTTGCCGGCCAGCCAAGGCAAGACCTTCGCAAGAGAGATGGACATTTTTATTGCCGACCTGCAAAATCTTTTGGCGGCCAACGCCGCCTTGGCGTCAAAGCCGCAAGACGAGAACAAACGCGCCGCTAAAAAATCAAGCCGCGATCCTGCCACCACATGGGCACAGAACCGCATTTTAGAATTAAAAAATAAATATCCCGATCATCATCTCGCCGCGCATTGGGATCGCATGCAAGCTTTTCTCGTCACGGCGCTGGAGCAATGGCCGGCCCATGAATTAAAGGGCATGCCATCCTTTGTGGAATGCCGCGCCAATGTGGTGGTGGATAATTCGCATTCGTCGGGCGTGCCGGTCATCTTCGAGCCGGCGCCAACCTACAACAATCTTTTCGGCAGCATTGGGCGCGTGCAAGATCGCGACGGTTTGTGGCGGACGGATTTTACACAACTCAAAGCCGGGGCGCTGGCGCGAGCCAATGGCGGTTATCTCTTGTTCAATTTGCTCGATGCCGTCAGCGAGCCTGGAGTGTGGCGCACGCTCAAAAGAGCATTGCGCGACCGCCGGCTCGAAATTCATGCACATGAGCCGCTGGGGTCAGCAAGCGCCGCGCTTTTGCGGCCGGAAGCCGTCGATCTGGAGGTGAAAGTCGTCGTGCTTGCCGACCTCGACGAGTATTATCATCTTTATCGACACGACGACGACTTTTTCGAAATTTTCAAGGTGCGCGCCGATTTTGATACGAGCATTCCAAACGAAGCCAGCGCGTATCGCCAGTACGCCGGGTTCATCAAAAAAATTTGCCAGGAAGGAGGCTTGCTGCCGTTCGATCGCAGCGCCGTTGCGGCGATGATCGAACACGGCGTCTGGCTTACCGGCCTGCAAACCAAAATCTCGACGCGTTTTGGCGAAATTGCGGATTTGCTCCACGAAGCCGATTTTTGGGCGCGCGATGAAAAAAATCCCGCCGTCACGGCTCGCCACGTCCGGCGCGCGTTCGACGAGAAAAACTATCGCCTGCGCTTGAATGAAGAGCGGCTCTTCGAGCGCATCCGCGTCGGGCGGTTGATGATCGACGTGGAGGGACAAAAAGTGGGGCAGGTCAATGCGCTGATGATTTTAAATTATCTCGATTATGTCTTCGGCTATCCCTCGCGCATTACCGCAGCCGTCGGCATGGGCAGCACCGGCATCATCAACATCGAGCGCGAGGCCGATTTGAGCGGCAAGACTCACAACAAAGGCGTGGCGATCATCAGCGGATACATGCGCAGCAAGTACGCG
>JBOHQZ010000956.1:0-2830 GCA_050732275.1 bacterium | reverse complement strand
GTGACGACGAGGCCGGTGACGCCGACGGCTTGCGAGAAAACTTCGGCCTGCCGCAAGCCGTTTTGGCCGGTGGTGGCGTCGATGACGAGCAAAACTTCGTGCGGCGCTTCGGCAATCACGCGGCTCATCACGCGGGAGATTTTTTTCATCTCTTCCATCAAATTGCTTTTCGTATGCAGCCGGCCGGCGGTGTCAACGATCACTACCTCGGTGTCGCGCGATTTGGCGGATTGCACGGCGTCAAATGCGACCGCAGCCGGATCAGCGCCCTGCTGCGTTCGGATGATGGCGACGTCGGCGCGTTGCGCCCAAATATCGAGCTGCTCGGAAGCGGCGGCGCGAAATGTGTCTGCCGCTGCCACGAGGACGGAGCGCCCGCGCTCGCGAAAACGATTGGCGAGCTTGGCAATCGTCGTAGTTTTGCCGACGCCGTTGACGCCGACCACCATAACCACATACGGCCGCTCGAGCGAGGCAAAAAAATCACTCCGTCCGTTGGTTGACTGCATCATTAAACGCTCTTGGAGAAATTCTTTCATGCAAGCAATGACGGTCTGCGGCGAGCTCGCCTCGCGAAGTCCGACGCGCTCGCGCAGCCGGGCGAGCAAATCCGCCGTCAAATCATAGCCCAAGTCCGCGGCGATGAGCGTCGTCTCCAGCTCTTCCAGCGTCGTTTCATCGAGCCGGGCCTTGCCGGTGACGGCGTACACGACGCTATCGACCAAGCCTTGCTTGGTTTTGCGCAACCCGGATTTTAGTTTATCGAAAAAAGAAGCCATTATGGTTTGAATTTCATTTCAAAAAAAGTTTGTAGTAGCGCCTTCAGGCGCAAAAGCGCGAAATTAATGAAAATTTTTTGCATTTTAAGCACACTTATTATTTTCCAACGGTCGACGCCTGAAGGCGTTACTACGAACATTAACCCTGTATCATTTTGGATTTGTAGTGTGAAAGACGCGCGGCACATAAGACGCCACTGAAACAAAAAACAATCCAACCATGATCCAAAAAAACGGCCGTTTCACCGGTTCGAGGTCGAGCGTAAAGACAATCAGCACGACCGCCATCGCCGTGACAGCGACCTTGCCGGGCCAGTTCGATTCCGGCACGCCGCGCCGAACCGTCATAAACAGGCCAACAATTAAGATAGTAAAATCACGCGCCAGAATCAATATTAAAAACCACTTAGGGAAATCACGGAAAAACGCCAGGTAAGCTGCAATCGCACCAACACAGATTTTGTCGGCCAGCGGGTCGATGATGCGCCCCAACTCGGATTTCTGATGAAAGCGCCGGGCGAAATAGCCGTCAAACCAGTCTGTGGCCGCCGCCAACAGCATCACGCCCAACGCTTTGAGATTTCCTGCCGCCGTGTCTTCGCGGAGGAATAGCAAAATTGGAATGAGCAGAATGACCCGGGCGAAACTGAGAAAATTCGAGATCGTCCACCAATGCGCCGCATCGGCGTTGTGGCGATTCCGGGGTTCGGCTATTGTGCGCGGAATGGACATGCTACAAACGCAGTCAGCTCATGAAAACTTTCAAGAGATCGAAAATGAGGCTCGGATGCCGCATGAGCGCGGCCTTGAAAACGTTGATCAGCGTGCGATCTTGCGGCTTCATCGCGAGCACCGCTTCCGCGGTACGGTTCAGCTCCTCATCAGTGAATTTATAAACGGCCTGTTTGATTTTGTATAATCTCTCGTGATTTTTTCCTTCGGCGTCGTGCCATTCTTTCGGATACTGTTCGAGACGTTGGCTCGAAACATCACCTCTTGCGATTGCTTCTGCCGCAACACGTCCGGCGATTTTTCCGGCGATCATGGCGGTGACGATGCCGCCGCCGGAAATCGGATTGATTTGATGCGCTGCGTCGCCGACCAGCATCAAACCATCGGCAACGATTTGCTTCAATGTCGGCGCGCAGGTGACGCCGCCAACAACAGTATAAACCGCTGCAGCGTTCGGAAAGCGGCGGTCGATAAATTCCTGCAAATAACGCTGCGCGGATTTATGGCGCGCGAAATCGCCGGAAACGCCGAGGCCAACATTGGCGACCGTATCGCTTTTCGGAAAAATCCACAAGTAGCCACCGGGTGACACCTCGTGCCCAAAAAAAAGATAAATGTAACGGCGATCGATACCATTGATGTTCGCCAGCGTCACCTGCATGCAGCTTTCCATATCTTTCAGCTTGGTGAAAGTGCGAATACCGCCGAAGCGCCCGACGCGCGACTCGATGCCATCGGCACCAATGACGACTTTGGCGCGTACGTCATAATTTTTGCCAAGATGTTGCACGCGCACACCCGTAACCGTGCTGTTGCCGTTCGTGCCGTTGCGAATGATATCATAGACGTAGGCTTTGGTGCGCACTTCAACGCCCCTGGCTGCTGCCTGCAACGAAAGCTCGTAATCAAAAATTTTGCGGTCGAGAACATATCCGACTTCTTTCGCGCTCTCGATCACCACTTCGCGGCCATTGGGCGCCACCAACACGACGCCGGCAATTTCATTGGCAATGCCGCGTGGGAGAGGGTCAGGCTCACACACCACGCGCAGCCCGCCGGCGCCAACGCCTTCCGCGCATCGCACCGGCACGCCGACTTCGCGATCTTTTTCGAGCAATAAAACTTTTGCGCCTTTTTCTGCTGCTGCTTTCGCCGCCCACGAGCCGCCCGGGCCGGCGCCGACGACGACGACATCGTATTCAGGTTGCATATATTCGAGTAGTGACTTATTATGCCGCCAACTTCATCTCTGCTCTCGGAAGAATCTTTCCCTGCTCATCAATCGGCGCGAGCGTTTCCACCGGGCAAATCCACACGCA
>JBOHQZ010000955.1:0-2831 GCA_050732275.1 bacterium | reverse complement strand
CGCACACACGGCAAGCCGGACAAAGAAGTTGTCGATTTTCGCAACAACGTGATTTACAATTGGGGCGAAAACAGTTCTTACGGCGGTGAAGCCGGCAAGCAAAACCTGGTGGCGAATTATTACAAATACGGGCCGGCAACGCGCGCCACAAAAAATCGCATTGTTGAGCCGTATGACGCGAAGGGCAAGTGGTATATCGCGGATAATTTCGTCTTTGCCTTTCCCGACATCACGACAGACAATTGGGCTGGAGGGGTGCAAGGGAAATTTGCGAATCGAGGCCGAGCTAACTCACCGCATCCCTTTGCACCGGTGATCACACACACGGCTGAGCAAGCTTATGAATTGGTACTGGCGAATGCTGGCGCCATTCGACCCCAACGCGATTCAGTCGATGCGCGGATCATTGCTGAAGTTAGAAATGGAACGGCGACTTTTGGCGGAGCATGGGGCAAAGGTTTGGGCATTATTGATTCGCAAACCGAAGTTGGTGGCTGGCCAGTGCTCCATTCTGCGCCGGCGCCGAAAGATGATGATCAAGACGGCATGGCTGATGAGTGGGAACGAACGAATGGCCTCGATCCCTCCAATCCGGAAGACCGCAACGCTGATTTTAACGGCGACGGCTATACCAATCTTGAAAAGTATCTCAACAGCCTGGCGCCTGAGAATAAATTCTCCGGCGCAGAAGTTCAATCCCACTGAAACGAGATTTTCCGCATTTTGCCGCTCACAAGATTATTTTGCCGCTCACAAGATTCTGGTTGCAGTTCCCTAAATGTCTTATAAGTTGAGGTTTAAGGACGAATAATCAACATGATACTGATACCGTTGGATTGGCAAACCTTTAAAAATTTTCCAACGGATAGAAAAACCCAACTGATAAAAAAATCCGTTTGGTTCTTCAATCTGTTGGAAATGTAAAACGCAGATTTTTTTCTGACTTTGGGGCAACAATGGTATAGGAGGCAGAGCAGTATGATAAAGGCACGTTCCCCACTGTGTGTCAATAAAAGATGGAGCCATCTTCCAGGCGGGCTCCATCACCTGCTTCGACTTGTGAGGTATGGTCTTTTTTCCGTGCTTTCAACATTTCTGTGGCTGGACACACTCTCTGCTCAAAATGTTGGGAAAATCGCCGGCACCGTCACGGAGGCTAAAACCGGCGATCCACTGGCCGGGGCGAACGTCATCATTGTTGGCACGAGGATGGGAGCGGCTGCCGATATAAATGGCGAATACTACGTTTTGAACGTCCCGCCGGGAAAGTATGAGCTTCGTACCAGCATCATCGGCTTCGAAGCGATGAAAGTGATTGATGTTATTGTGAATGCCGGAAAAACAACCGACATCGATTTCGCGCTGGTGGAGGAGACACTTGAATTGGGCGAGGTGGTTGTGCAAGCGGTTCGGCCGGATGTGGAGCGGGACAAGACGTCGACGAGCGCCGTTGCCCGCTTCGAAGAAGTGCAGATGCTGCCGGGTATTCGAGATATCGGTGACGTTGTAGACCTCGCTGCCGATGTGATTGACGGGCACTTCAGAGGAGGGCGCGAGGGCGAGGAGAATTACACGTTGCAAGGTCTGGGAATTGTCAACCCGTTGGATCGCTCCACAGCTTTTCAGCCCATCATGAGCGGCGTCGAGGAAGTTGAAGTGATCACCAGCGGATTCGGCGCGCAATACGGCAATGCGCAATCCGGCGTGGTCAATATCTCGATGAAGGAAGGAGATTCGCAAGTCTGGCGAACGCGAATTGAATCGCGCGTGCGCCCACCCGGCCGCAAACATTTCGGCCCGAGTGTCTTTGATCCGGCTGCCAATGATTACATCCGGTTGCTGCTTCAAGACGACGTCTGGTTGACTGGAGACCCCGGTGCGGACCAAGCTCAAGCTTATTATGGCGCGATGGCTTCGGGACTGACGAGCAGTTTTGCGGGAGATACGCTGGTCCAGCTTGCCGTGGCGCAAGCGCTCTGGCGGCAGACGAGAAGAGACATCGGACGAACCTACGGCAATGAAGTCGATCACTCCCTCGAAGCGGCAACCGGAGGCCCCATCAATGATAGAACGCGAATGTTCATGGCATTGCGGTCAAACCGGCAAAGCACGGTTTTCCCGACGGAACAGCCGAATGCCGAGTATCAAGCCATGGGCAATGTCGTCACCGATCTCGGCGAAGGAACAACGCTTCGTCTCAGCGGCGGCTTTACACATTTGAACGACAATGTCTTTCCGGGTTCAAATGGCGTTGGAGGATATCAACGTTGGTTGTGGGACAGGATCACCGGCATCCGCGAGAGAAAAAGGGTCAACACCCAGCTCGGCGCGCGCTTTACCAAGATGCTCAGTCCGAGCACGTATTATGAATTGAAGTTGAATTCCCTTTTTACCAACAACAAGCTCGGCGCCACTCCCGTTCCCGACGCGCTTCCCGATTCGGTGGATTTCAACTGGGTGGTCGGAACAATTTCCCAACCGAACAACAATTCTCCGGATGGTCTCAATTATCAAATTGGCTTTGACACCTTCAATGAAGAGAAAACGCGGACGGTCTCATTCGACGGCGCATTCACCAGCCAGCTTACCAATACACATTTGTTCAATGCCGGCGCACAAGTCAACTCTTATCTCATCGACGTGTCGAACTTTTTGAACGTGCGCTCGAGCCGGCAACTCGAGCGCTACACCGCGCATCCGTTCGAGGCCGCAGCCTACGTGCAGGATAAAATGGAATTTCAGGGGTTGATCGCGAACGTCGGATTGCGCTTTGATTTATGGTACTCGGGCGTGGATTATTACGCCGATCTCTATACCCCGTTTGGGAACCC
>JBOHQZ010000954.1:0-2832 GCA_050732275.1 bacterium | reverse complement strand
AGAGAGCCGGAGGATTTTTACATGGCCGATTTTCAAAAAGTAGACATTTTTTGACTGCGCCTCGGGAAAATAGATGACGTCGCCCTTGCGCAGCTTGCTCATCGACGTGCGCGCAGCAATGACCTTCAACTCCCGCTCGGACAAACCTTCAAGGAGGTTGACGTTCTTCATATACCACAGTTTGGTTTTTTCCGGCATTTTTCGAATGAGGTTAGTGAGAAAAAAACAACCCTACGGGCGCAGCCCAACGGGCGTAGTCTTGTCATCTATCCAAACCAACTTTCTGTAATCAAAATTCCCCCTATTCCAATTGTGCAAAGTTGAGTAACCAATCGCGTGGTCGGCGTAACACATCATTCGTGATGCGCTGAGTGGCCGAGGGCGCCTCTCAACATCTGTGGGCATCGACAATGAGGCTGTGATTGATCGTCGCCGTTGGTTTTGAGTTTGGCACGATCAAATGCAATTAGCGATGAATTGGTCGGGAGACTACTGAGCGAACATTCAGCAAAACGAGGGGTCATCATCAATTCATCTCTCGCCTCGCTTCCACCCACTGATACACGACCGGCAAAATGCACAGCGTCAATAGCGTCGAAGTCACCAAGCCGCCGATGACCCCGACTTTCCTTAATAAACTTTAAAGGAAGGTCGGGGCGAGCGGGCGTTGCACATCCGCACCAGCATGTGCTAGTCGAACTTCGCTATCCAAAGTGAATCGCTCACCTGAAGTTTTCCACCAGCATAATGTCACTTTCGCTGCGATCGAATTGATCGAAGACGAGCGTGCGGCCATCCGCAGTAATATCGAAATTGAAGCTCGAGCGTGCCGTATTGAACAAAGGCGAAATCTTGCCGGAGCCGAAATCGAAAAAGCCGAACACGAGATGGCAGCGCTCATCGTAATAGCCGAAATAGATGCCCTGGTCGTTTACTTTCCAATCCTCACAGATCCTGCCAGGCACAGTAAGAGCCAATTCACTTGCCGCACCGGCGGTAGGCTGACGCCAAAATTCGGTCGTATCGTTTTTGATGGCCGAATAAAACAACCACTGCCCATCGTGCGATTCCATCGCCCGATCGCCTCCCGTCGATATGACCGGAACGATTTGGCGATCAACGATAGCGATTTTGCGGATTTGCCGGCAGCCGTTTTCATTTGAGCTAAAATAAATCCAGCGGCCATCACGAGACCAGGCCGGGGCCTCTTCGTGCGTCGGCGTTGTGGTGATCCGTTCCGGCTCACCACCGGTGGCAGCAACAACAAAGAGATCGAACTGCCCTTCCGGATTCGCGGCAAATGCAATGAGCCGTCCATCAGGCGACCAGCTCGGGTTGGCCACACGACAACCATCAAAATTTGTCACCGGTGTTACGCTTTCTTCTTTCCAATCGCTCTTCCAAATTTGGAGATGGCCGGAGCGATCCGAAACAAAGGCGATCCACTTGCCGTCCGGAGAAATCGCCGGCTGTGCATCGGTGCGGGATGAGCCGATAAGCTGTGAAGGCTGCGCCTCGTTTTTGCCGGGCGGCACAAGAGAAATTTGGTAGAGGTTTTTGTCCTCGCTCGCCTGTTCATAAGCCAACCGCCAGCTTTTTTGCGCCATCGAAATATGATCGATGCTCGCAACGGCTGCGGCCAATAACTCCTCTTTTCCATCTGCAATCCGCAATTTCCACAGGCCTTCTTGCGCCGCCAACACCAAAGCGCGACCGTCAGGCGTCCAGTCGAAATCGGAGATGCGGTGCTGTCGTTGCGTCAGCCGAACCGCCTCGCCGCCATTCACGGCTATGGAATATATTTCCGTTTTTCCATAGGCGGCGCGGAGAAAGGCGACGTTCTTTCCATCTGGTGAAAAGACGGGTTTGCGATCGTGAGCGCCCACCGGCGGCGCGCCGAGGGATTTGTGTTCGCGCGTTTCCAGCGAAAGCAAATAAAGCGAATCTTGGCCACTGCGCTGCTGTGAGTAAACCAACCAGCGGCCATCCGGCGACCAAGCGGGATCGAAAGGATGGGCACCGCGCGCAATTTCGAGCAGCTTTTGGCCGGGCCCGCCCGAGGCCGGAATCTTGAAAATAGTACATCCCTCCACGCTGTGCCGCACAAACGCGAGATGGCGGCCATCCGGAGACCAAGCGGGATCGCTGGCATTGTCGATGAGTCGCGTTGACTGATCTGAACCGATGTCCTTGACATAAAGCCCTTCCGTTTGCGCGGTTCCACCATTCCAAACAAAAGCCAGCTTTTGACCATCGGGTGAAAGCGCGGGTTGGCGCTCAATGCCTTGGTAACTGGTCAACGGAAATGTCCGGATCATGGGCGCGAACGCGGTTTTTTTCAAAAGGTGAAACGGGCCCCAAACATTCCAAGCGACGGCGAGCAATGCGATCAACCCCATGATGAACAATACCGCTTGAGAAAAACGGCGTTTGGATCTTGTCAAGCTCCCAGCGGGATTTTGTAAAGTGAACTGATCGTCGCGTGTGGAATCTGCGGTGGAAGAGGCATGACCATGCGTAACCGGCGCAATCAATCGGTAGCCAATTTTGGGAATGGTCTCGATGTATTGCGCCTGCTTGGTATTGTCGTTAAAAATCTTGCGCAGCTCGGAAATGGCCCGCGTCAAAGATTCTTCCACGACGATGGTATCCTTCCACACCGTCTCCATCAATTCTTCGCGGCTGATCGGCTCTCCTGGGCGTTCCGCCAGACAAATCAGCACGTGCATATATTTTGACGGGAGGCGCACGGTTTTGCCGGCGTTGGAAATGCGGTTGAGGCGCGGTTGAACGAGCCAGTCTTTTCCAATTAAAAAATCGTCACGCATGGCG
>JBOHQZ010000953.1:0-2842 GCA_050732275.1 bacterium | reverse complement strand
CCGTCCGTGCCGCGCAATTGGGCCAACGCCGCCAGCTCGTCATCTTCCTGGTGTTGACGATCGTTTTAGGTTCGGCATTTTTGGTTAACAAGGGATTCGAATACTCGCACAAATTTCACGAGCATTTGGTGCCGGGGCCGAGCTTTGGACCAAGTCATCCATTGACGGATCCGCACCACTCCCAGCTTTTCTTTTCCTTTTATTTCGGCATGACCGGACTGCACGCGCTGCACATGATCATCGGCATCGGCATTTTGGCCGTTCTCGTCTATCAATCCTGGCGCGGCCGGTTTACCTCGGAGTATTTCACGCCGGTTGACATCACCGGCCTCTACTGGCATTTTGTCGATATCGTCTGGATTTTTCTGTTTCCGTTGCTTTATCTCATAGCGAGAAGCTAAAACGTAAAGCGTAACAAGCCTTACGTTTTACGAATTAAGTTTTACGCTTTACGAATTACGCCTCACACATAACGTTTCAAGAACTATGTCAAAACACGTTGTTATCCCTCAAAAAATCTATATCCTGGTTTTCGTCACGCTGCTGTTGCTGACCTTCATCACCGTTGACGTGGCCTTTTACGACGCTGGATGGCTGAATCTTTACATCGCGCTCACCATCGCGACGTGCAAGGCGCTGCTGGTGCTGCTCTATTTCATGCACGTGCGCTACAGCCCCCGTCTCACCTGGGTTGTCGCCGGCGCGGGATTTTTCTGGTTCTTGATCCTGATCGTCTTCACGCTGGGCGATTACCTCACCCGCGAAGTTTTGGCGAAGCCGGGATTTTGAGTAAAGGCTTGCATGCTTGGTGTTTGCCTTCCCCCTCCATTGACGCCAACCCAACTGGCTCGGACCGGCTGCTGTTTTTTGGGGTGAAATGATTCCGAAAAAGTGTTGTGAAATGACGTCGCAATTTGTATTTTCCCTTTGTTGAAAAATAGAGGGCGATTCTAGGGCAATAATCGCAACGTTTGCTTAAAACCCTCAGGACTTTATGACTTCCCCAGAACCTGTCCTCGCCCGCGAGGGTTTTGTTATTTTCGAGGGGAGCTGCCTTGGAAGATTTTGACCTAAAAATGGTATAAATTCAGCGCCACGATGAACCAAAGCAAAATCACCCTCTCCCAACTTGAAAGCTTTCTGATGAAAGCCGCGGATATTCTTCGCGGCAAGATGGACGCTTCCGAATACAAAGAGTTCATCTTTGGCATGCTCTTTCTCAAGCGCACCTCCGACGTCTTTGACCAGAAACGCGAAGAGTTACGGAAAAAATTCAAACATCATTCCGAGAAACAGGTCAACGAGTGGCTCAAACTTAAAATCACCTATGGCGACACCCTATTTGTGCCGCCGCGGGCGCGTTGGCATGAAGACTTCATTGACGAGAATGGCAAACCACAACCAGCCATCAAGAACCTACATTCCAATATCGGCGAAATGCTCAACAAGGCGGTCGCCGCGCTGGAAGAAGAGAACGAAGTGCTGAGTGGCGTGCTCAAGCACATCAACTTCAACGAGATGATCAATGACAAGCGCAAGGTGAAGGATTCTGACCTGAAAGACTTGATTGATCACTTCAGCCAGCCGCATTTCGTTCTGGTGAATGACAACTTCGAGTTTTCCGATTTGCTCGGCGCGGCATACGAATATCTCATCAAGTATTTTGCCGACAGCGCCGGCAAAAAAGGCGGCCAATTTTATACTCCTCCCCATGTCGTCCGTCTCATGGTGCAACTGCTAAAACCTGCCGAGGGCATGAGCATTTATGACCCGACCGCCGGCTCCGGCGGCATGCTGATTCAATCCAGCCAGTACGTCAGCGAACAAGGTGCCAATGGCAATAATCTCGAACTTTGTGGCCAGGATAATGATGGCGCAGTAGTCTCGATCTGCAAGATGAATATCATTCTGCACAATATTACCAATTCTCACATCGAGTTCGGCGATACGTTGGATGAGCCGCTCAATGTGCAGAATGGCCGGCTTCGCCAGTTCGATCGGGTCATTGCCAATCCGCCGTTTTCGCAAAATTACAATCGCGCCAATATGCAACGGCCGGAACGCTTCAAATATGGCTTTGCTCCTGAAACCGGCAAGAAGGCTGATCTCATGTTCGTTCAGCACATGCTGGCAAGTTTGAAACCGGCGGGGCGCGCGGCTGTGGTCATGCCGCACGGCGTGCTTTTTCGTGGCGGCAAGGAGAAGGAAATTCGCAAGGGCATGTTGACCGATAACGGCGGCGTCATCGAAGCTATTATCAGTGTGCCGCCAAAACTGTTTTATGGCACCGGCATCCCCGCCTCAATCCTCGTGCTTAACAAGAACAAGCCCGATGAGCTGCGCAAAAAAGTCTTCTTCATCAATGCTGATGCCGAGTATGCCGAGGGCAAGAATCAGAACACCTTGCGGCCTGAGGATATTGAAAAGATCGACCATGTTTTCACGCACAAGGAAGAAGTGCCGAAATATTCGCGCTTGGTTGATCTCTCCGAGATTGAGCGTCACGACTGGAATCTCAACATCCGGCGTTACGTGGACAATACGCCCGAGCCGGAGCCGGAAGATGTGCGCGCCCATCTCATCGGTGGAGTGCCGAAAGTGGAAGTGGCGGCCAAATCTGCCTTGCTCGCCAAGTTTGGAATTACGGCAGATTTGATCTTTCAAGAGCGCGACGAGCAATATTACGACTTTCGCGCGGAAGTCACTGACAAGGACATGCTTAAAGCTCGCATTGAGTTTGATTCCAATGTCCGCCGGACCCTCGACGAGATGAGCAAGCATTTGGCTGACTGGTGGAGCCATGCGCAAGATGATTTTGCCCGACTCGCGCCCAAGCCTGAGC
>JBOHQZ010000952.1:0-2850 GCA_050732275.1 bacterium | reverse complement strand
TCAAGGTACCGGCGGCCATCTTCGTCGTACAAATATTGCATGAAGCCGCGCACGATCTTGAGCGGCTTTTGGTATGAGAGGCTCAGATTCCTGCCGATATGCTTTTCTCTCGCCGTCAGAATTTGCGCGCTGCTCATCTCCTCCGAGCGCCGAGGCAATTCAGGAATGCGTGTGAGCAGATTCGGATCCGGACTGAGACTCAACCAAATCTTGCGCTGGTTGGGCAGCGCCACGCCGGGAAACTCGCCGCTTCTGCCAAGTATGTCGGTGATGATTTGAAAGTGCAGGTGTGGCGGCCACCCGCCGTTAACCGGATAGTCGCCGATATTGCCTAGGCGAGCACCTCGCTTGATGGGCATGCCTTCGTAAAGCCCATCGAGCGAGTCCGCACTCAAATGGCCATATAAAGTGAAGAAAGCCGTTTCACCATCATCTATGGTGTGTTGCAAAATAACCGTCGGACCGTAATCGAGCGGCGCATCGTTGTTGCAGAAACTATGGACGATGCCATCCAGCGGCGCGAACACCGGCGAGCCGGGTTCCATAAAAACATCCAAGCCGAGATGTACGGTGCGCCATTCCGGGCCATCGTTGCCTTCCATCTTGAATTGCTCGCTCGTGTAAAAGGAACGCGCCTCGTTGTATTTGCCAATGCCGGCGTTAACATGCGCGGCTTTCATGCGCGCGAACAAGTTTTTCGTGAACGCTTCCGTGTCGGCAAGCTCCGCCAAATTGCTCAACATCGGGCTGCCGACGCTCAAATCGAAGATGACTTTATCACAAGTTTTCAAATCCGGTTCGACCACGCTCCTGATTTGTTCGGCGTTGTTTTGCAGCCATTGCACCACTGCGTGCGTCTTGGGACACGACGGCATACGACACGCATGGCGAAACGTGTAATGCGCCAACTGCGGACTCACTGCCGCAAGCTTTTCGAGCAACGCCCACGCCGGTTTTTCACTGATCGTTAGATATTCATTTTCCGGCTCGACGACGCGCTGGTACGCGGAGTTGGTCACGGTGAGACAGAGCCGAATGCAGATTAGCGGAAAGAGTATTTTCATCTCAGGCTCGGTGAGAGGAAAAACTTCGTGATAGCCCGAGACGAGGTGGGCTGCAGCAGCAACGGGATCGACTTTGTCCATCATCGCATAAGCTGCCGCGATCGCCAGCTCGCAGATGGTGTTGGTATGAACCACATCGCCGAAATCGATCACGCCGATGACTTGCAATTGCGGCGAATCGGTGTCGCTAACCAAAACATTGTAATCATTGGCGTCGTTGTAAATTACACTCGCGCGCAACTCGAGCAACTTGGGGACGACGTCCGATTCATATTGTGCCAGAAAGCGTTCTACGATGGCGCGCCGGGCCGGCGGCGAAATGTGCTGCACGTAATCGCGAATCCACACCACATGTTTCAAATCCCATTTCAACTCCCGCCGCGCCGCCGGATGAGCAAAATCTTGCAACGCGTGGTCGATTGCCCCCAACACGCGGCCAAGGCTGTGCAACAACTCCGGCGAGTGCGGTTTGACGTGCGCGAAGAGCTTGCCCGGTACGTAAGTCAACAGGCGCACGAAATATGTCGCGCCGTCATTGCTGGTTATCGTTGTGATGGACTCGCCTATTGTAGTTTTGCAAACACGCGGAATCGCAATCGAAGGGGCGCGTTCGGCCAAGTGCAACATCGCTTGGTTCTGAAAATCCAGAACCTCTCTCGATTCCGCCACATTGGCAATTTTGAGCACAAATTCCTGGCCGGTTTCCGTCTTCAGATAAAAATTCTGATCGCGCTCGCTCGGCAACGGGCGCGCTGCCACGTGCAGACCGTAGCGCTCATAGGCAAAGCGAATAGCATCTTCTTCGGTAAAATTTGGCAATTGATATTTGACGCGGAGCATGAGGTTGTTTGGCGTAATTTTCGGCTTGTAAATTTGCTGCCAACTTATTATTTTGAGTTGTACAAGACAACCCAACCTCCGCAAGTAACAAAAGTTTTCGTTAATCTCAAAGCTAAAAACGAGGTGATGAGTTGATGGAAGTTTTAACTACGGATCGTCTGCCGACGCGAAAAGAAATTGATGCGTATGGCGAAGCCGCTGATAAGGTTTACAAAAAGCTGCGGCCGCAGCTTGAAGCCGAGCATTGGGGAAAGTACATTGCCATCCACCCCATCAATGGCGATTACGCCATTGGCCGCACAGATGATGCGGCGCTCAAAAAAATGCGCCAGAAATATCCCGGTGTGGCATTTTATATTATTCGCATTGGCTACCGAGCGGCTATTCATTTCGGTGGCAGTGGTGCATCTGACGGGAAACGCCCTAAAAGGAGCCCAAAATGATCAAGGGCAAAATTAAAGATGGGCTTTACCCAAAAATCCGGGTAGAAGTTGATAACAATAGCACTTCTAAAAAGTTTCATGCTTTGGTCGATACCGGTTTTGATTTTGATATTGCCCTTCATCATTCAGAGGCTCCAAAACTCGGCCTGGGAATTACCGACTTCAGACGTGTTGATTATGCTGATGGCGAACAAAGAAGTGAACCCGTGTGCCCGGCGCGCGTGCTATGGCATGGCAAATGGAAAACAGTTAAAGTCGTTCTTTCAAATGACGAAGAACCCGCCATCGGCACTCATCTTTTGCAAGGCTCATCGGTCATGCTGAACTTTGTCAAGAACACGCTAAACATCGAAAATCTCACTAAATTGAAACATAAGAAAAGATAAAACTCATAGCAATGGAGTTTTGGAAGGCTTCCACAATTCCATTAATCCAAAAATCCAGCAATCCATCCACTACTTCACAAACTGCACGCGCAGCTTTGACTCACCTTCTACCTCAAT
>JBOHQZ010000951.1:0-2851 GCA_050732275.1 bacterium | reverse complement strand
GTTGAAGAGATGCCGGTTAGTTTGGGCTAATTGTGTCTCCCAAAACGCTAAAGACTGACGAACGAAATCGCCGGGCAAGCCATATTCAATGGGTTGATATTCGATTTGCACTTGTGAACGAGGCCGGATTCCGGAGAGATGAACGCGAAAGGATTCTTGGGACATAATGTTTTCAGTTTTGCCGCGCCGAGAGACTGGAGTAATGGAGTTTTGGATTGTTGGAGTTTTGGTTCCGGTAATTCAAAACTCCATTACTCCAACACTTCAATAATCCAACAACTATTACTCCAAGGATTACAAAAACACTTTATGCGATTTCGCCAGCTCCGCCGCTGCCGGGGTGATTTTGGCGCCGGCTGGAACTTTGATGCGCCGTTTCTCAAGAATGGCGCGCCGCACATCGTTTTCGGTGATAAGCTTTACGGGCGGTTCAGCAGAGGCACAAGTCGATAAGCCGAGAATACGAATTTTGTCTCCGGTTTTCAATCCGGCGGCATTGGCCTCGTCGAGATCAATGTGGAAATCGAGCACGAAACTCTCGTCAACGCGGATGAGCACATTATCGAAAATCACCGTGCGGTCTTCGGAATTGAGCGGGAGCATTTTTGGCACAGGCGCGACGACGACGCGCTCACGATCTTTTACGCCGAAATTTTTCGCATCCGCCGGGGCCATGTGAATGTGGCGTTGCGCGATGATGACGCCTTCTTTCAAATGCAGCTCGCCTTTGGGGCCGACAAGTTGAACGCCCGCCGAGCCGTTAAGATCGCCGGAATAGCGCACCGGCGGATCAATACCGAGCAAAACCGCGTCGCTGCGTGAAATTTCCAATTGCGTCTTGCCGCGCGTCGGGCCGACAATGCGAATCTTTTCTATTTTCCCTTTCGGCCCGACCACTGTGAGCGTTTCATTCGCAGCAAACTGACCCTTCTGCGAGATGTCTTTCAGCTTGGTCAGTTGATAACCGGCGCCGAAAAGGATTTCGAGATCGGCCTGCGCTATATGAAAGTGGCGATTAGATACACCGACAGGAATCGTAAGAAGCATTTGCAATCCTTCAGGTTTATCGTGCCAGTTGAACACCTACTAATTTGAGGCTGAAACCGGAAAAGTGCAAGCAAAATTTTCGGGATGCACGGTTTGGGTTTTTGAAAATTCTCATTGTTATTGGAGACTAATTTCATTACTTTCCATTTAGAATGGAGATTATCTAAATTATTCGTTATTATTACTGGGAACTATGAGTTGGAGGCCTTATGAAAAGTTCGGCACTGAAAACAGTCATTTTGGAGCAAAACAGCTTGCCGATGGAGCCCAGATTGATTGGGCGCGACGCCTTTCAAGAGGTGGCGGTCTGGCAGAAAGAGGCTGCGGTTACCGTAATCTCCGGCTTACGGCGTTGCGGTAAATCCACACTGCTGCGGCAGCTCCGTGAGCGGCACAACGGCTATTATCTCAATCTCGATGATGAGCGCCTGGTCTCCTTTCGCGTCGAGGATTTTCAGAAGGCGGATGAAATCTTTCATGAATTGTACGGCGACCGCAACATCTACTATTTCGATGAAATCCAAAATGTCGAAGGCTGGGAACGCTTCGTCCGCCGCTTGCACGATTCCCGCCAAAAGGTTTGCGTTACCGGCTCGAATGCACGGCTGTTGAGCCGGGAGTTGGGCACCCGTCTCACCGGCCGATACCTGCAATGCACGTTATATCCTTTTTCGTTCGGCGAGTTTTTGCAATTCAAAAACATCGCGATTGCCTCCGATGATTTTTTCACCACCGCGGGACGGGCCAAACTGAAGCGCGCCTTCAATCTCTATTTCGAACTCGGCGGGATGCCGGAGTTTGTCAAAACAGAAAACCGCGAATATATCAAGACGCTCTATGAAAGCATCCTGTATCGCGACGTGCTGGTGCGGCATGGCATCACCAATGAGAAAACCATGAAAGAACTTATGCTGTTCGTGAACAGCAACATCGGCAAGCAGGTGAGCTTTAGCAAATTGACGAACATTTTGGCACTGAAAAGCCCGACCACAGTCAAAGAGTATTTTCATTATTTGGAAAACAGTTATTTGGCCGTGCTGCTGTCAAAATTCTCTCACTCGCTGCAAAAGAACATCTACGCCAACAAGAAAATCTATCTCATCGATCATGGCTTTGCCAACGTGCTCGGATTCCGGTTGAGCGAGGATCACGGCCGCTTTCTCGAAAACGTGGTGCTGGTGGAATTGCTGCGGCGCCAAAAGGAGTTGTTCTATTTTCAGGAAAAGCGCGAATGCGATTTCGTGGTCAAGCAGGGCCGCGCCATGCGGGAGGCCATCCAGGTTTGTTATGAGCTTAACGAAGACAACCAGGCGCGTGAGATCGGCGGCTTGCGGGAAGCGATGCAGGCTTGCCGCTTGTCCGAGGGAATTGTGCTGACTTATGATCAGGAGGATGAAACGACAAGCAATGGCAAGAAAATACGCATTCTTCCGGTTTGGAAGTGGATACTGGAACAATCAGTATGAGAGCTCTTTCGCCTCTCTGGCCTTGTACTACCTCCGCCTCGTCTTCACAAACTCACTCACCAGTTTATCCACCTGTTCGCCGCTCATTTTGCCGGCGCCGTATTTCTTCTCCGAAGTTTCACGGCCGGAGAGCCACGGTTTGTCGGCAGGAACCGGCATTGGTTTCACCGAGCCGCCTTTGCGTGAAACATCGGAGGCCAAAGCCTTTTGGTATGGAAACTCGGCAGTGCGAGTGGTCGAGGCCGGCAATGTTGGCCGCCAAGCGCCGGTCTCGCGCGGCATCGACAGCGGTTTGGTTTCCCACGCCACACGCTTGATGTTCATGAGATGAACCGGGC
>JBOHQZ010000950.1:0-2864 GCA_050732275.1 bacterium | reverse complement strand
GCTTTCTGCATCGGTAAAATGCGGCAGCCGGTCGCCGAGGCACTCGCGCATCACCGCCGGATAGTCCCCTTTGAAAACGGGATCAGCAAACCATCCCAGAAAAAATTCCACGGCACGTTGCGCGGCTTGCCGATCGACCTCGCTATCAGTGAGTGGCTCACGCCAGTCACAGTTGTTGGTTATGGCGATCCTCCCTTTTTGGCGGGGTTGAAATTGGACGCGATATTTTTCAACCGCCAGAGCATGGGCGCGCAGCAGCGTATGGGCGGCAAGATAAGGTTCGTCACTTGAAATCCTGCCAGGCGCATGTATCCCAATGCCATGGCCAAGAACGGCGCTGCACCACGGTTCATTCAACGTGAGCCAGTTTTTGACGCGATCACCAAACACCTCGAAACAGATGGCGGCATAATCGGCGAAGAACTTTGCCAGCTTTGGATTGAGCCAGCCGTCATATTCCATTTGCAGGGCGAGGGGCAAGTCCCAGTGATAAAGCGTGACCCACGGTGTAATGTTGTGAGCCAACAAGGTATCGATCAAGTTGGAGTAAAAACGAATACCTTCAGGATTGGGCTTGCCCTGGCCGGATGGTTGTATGCGCGGCCACGAGAGCGAGAAGCGATAAGCCCGCAGCCCCATCGCGGCCATCAGCTTGACGTCCTCTGCAAAGCGATGATAATGGCCGCAAGCGGCATCGCCAGTATCATCATTCTTTATTCTTCCCGGGGTATGGCAAAAGGCGTCCCAAATCGACAGCCCCTTGCCGCCCTCGAGCCAGGCGCCTTCAATTTGATAACTCGAGGTTGCAGCGCCCCAAACAAAATCAGTGGGAAATTTTTTCATCTAGAAACCCTCCGAATTGCTTTTGATGAATGCGATCAACTCATCGATCTGTGCAAACGCGATCGCCGTGTACGTATCTGCGGCGCCATAGTAGATCGCGATTCGGCCGGTACCGGCATCGAACAAAGTTGCGCACGGGAACACGACGTTGGGAACAAACCCAACGGTTTCGTATTGCTTTTCAGGGGTAAGGATATAATCCCTGGTTCGGTAAAGTACTTTGCTCGGCCCGTCCAAGTCCAGCATGGCCGCGCCCATGCTGTACACGAAACCGTTGCACGTGGTGGTGACGCCGTGATAAATCAGCAGCCAGCCTTCTCTGGTTTCAATCGGGACCGGCCCGGCGCCGATTTTTGTTGCCTGCCACCAATTCTTGCCGCTGCTGGCCATAACGTGCCGGTGCTTGCCCCAGAACGTCAGATCGTGGCTGTAGCTCAGAACGATATTGCCGAAAGGCGTGTGGCCGTTGTCGCTGGGCCGGCTCAACATCACGTATAGCCCTTTGATTTTTCTGGGAAACAACACGCCATTGCGATTGAACGGCATGGTCACATTTTCCAACCGGGTAAAGGTTTTGAAGTCGCGGGTCATTCCCAAACCGATGGAAGGGCCGGGGAAATCATCGCACCAGGTGATGTAATAAGCATCTTCAAGCTTCACCAAGCGTGGATAATAAGCATAACTGGTCGGGGCCGGCTTGCCGTTGTCATCAACCCAATTGATATCCTCGGGATCCAATTTCCAGTTGATTGCATCTTCACTGCTGCCGAAGTGCAAGAGCGGCCGGCTGTTCTTGTGATCGATTCTGAAGACGCCGACAAAAGCGCCTTTGTAAGCCAGCACGGCGCTGTTGAAAGCTCGCGCACCAGACGGAATGGGATTCCAGCCGATGATGGGATTTTTGCTGTATCGCCAGACCACCTCGTGCAAACCTTCCGGTTTGTTTTCCCAGGGCAGATTGGGCAATCTCGTTCCGATGATCATCTCGCGCATACATTTTGTCCCTTAAGTTGAAAAGTGTTGAGTTGGTTGAAATCAAAAGTTGGTTTTTTGATAACTTTTAACGTATATAGCCTACGGCTGCCGCTTTATTAAACAGGCCAAATCTTTTGAAAACGAAGGAACTGCCAGTGACAACACACCGTCTGTCTTCACTTCTGCTTTGGCTGCCGTCTCGAAAAACTTCCCGGTTTGAGGATCATACCACGCGATGGAATAATGTCCCGGCGCGAGGTCGGGAATGATTTGTGAAAAAGAGCCCAATTGCCCTGGTTCTTTGCCCTCACTCACGATCGACCATTGATAATCCAGATTCTTGAACCAAAGCGCGCAATTCTCTCCACTGTAGATAATGCGCACCAGACAAGGCGCCTGCTCCGTGGGTTTTGCTTCCAAATTGCCGACGGTCAAGGTTTTGAAGACGAGGTGCTTCGCGTTGAAATCCATCGCCTGCGCAAAACGTGACAAGCTCGCATATTCACGCCAGAGATCGTGCGGATCGATATAGTTGTCCCACCACCAACTGAGCGGAATGACCGGCGTTTCGTTGAACCAGCCGGACCAGATGCCGTTGTGCAGGCCGACGTGTTGTGAATCGACTTTGAAGGTACGGTCGGCGCCGCGGAACTCGACGCCAAACTCGGCCAGCACAAAAGGTTTTTGATAGTATTCGATCACAGCCTCATGCAAATCTGTGAAGTGTGGCGCCAGGTTCACTGAGTTGTAATCGTGAAACATGACGAAATCCATCGCCGGTGATTTGAAGGCATCGACCAGTTTTTCCGGATACGTGCGGGTGGCGCTACTCGAAACCATGCGCTCGTGTACATCGATGGATTTGATATACTCGGCCATTTCAATGTGCCAGCGATTCACCGGAATCGCCTTGCCCGCCATCAGATCAGCCTCGTTATAAAATTCCCACGCGGCAAGGCGCGAGCTATGGCCAAAGCGTGAAATGATGTATTTGTATTTTCTTTTAAAAAACGTCTTCGCCTCCGCGTTGGTAAAAAGATCTGCAC
>JBOHQZ010000949.1:0-2866 GCA_050732275.1 bacterium | reverse complement strand
ATGAAATCCGCTTACCCGATCCATCCCGAACTCTTTGACCGGCTCTATCAAGACTGGTCAACCTTGGATCGTTTCCAGCGCACGCGTGGTGTGTTGCGGTTAATGGCCAAAGTCATTCACGAATTATGGGAGCGCGAAGACAAATCGCTGCTCATCATGCCCGGCACTCAGCCGCTGGATAATCCGCCCGTGCGCACCGAAATCACGCGTTACTTGCCGGAAGGCTGGGCCGCGGTAATTGACAAAGATATCGACGGCGAGATGAGCGTGCCGCTCGCGCTCGACCGCGACAATCCCAATTTGGGTCGTTACTCTGCTTGTCGCCGTGTGGCGCGCACGGTGTTCATCGGCAGCGCACCATCGGTGGCGGCGCAAAAAGTTCGTGGCACGGAAGAGAATCGCGTCAAACTCGGCTGTGTGCAGCCCGGCGAATCTTCGGCTACTTTTGGCGATGCCCTGCGCCGTCTCTCCGAGAAGCTGACCTATCTGTACTCCGACAATTCGCGTTATTGGTTCGATACGCAGCCAACCGTGGGACGCATCGCGCGTGACCGCGCGGCGCAACTCAAACCGGAAGTGGTAGAAGATGAAATCATCCGCCGCCTGCGCGTAATTCGCGAGCGTTCGGATTTTGCCGGCGTGCATATCGCGCCCGGCGACAGCGGCGATGTGCCGGATGAACCAGCCTGCCGTCTGGTTGTTCTTGGGCCGAAAGCACCGTTCACTAAAACCAGCGACAAGAGTCCCGCCCAAACGCAAGTGCATGAAATTCTCGACCGGCGCGGCAACAGCCCGCGGCAGTACAAGAACATGCTGGCATTTCTGGCGCCCGATCGCGAACGGCTTTTGGAATTGGAGCAGGCCGTGCGTGATTGGCTGGCGTGGAAATCCATCCAGCAAGATGAGATACAACTCAACCTGGACAAAGCGCAGAGCCGGCAGGTAGAAACGTATTTGCAGAAAGCAGAGGAAACGGTTTCTACCCGTATCGGCGAAACCTATTGCCATCTGTTGATCCCCACCCAGGAAGGCACGGGCCCCATCGAATGGACGCGAACACGCCTGCAAGGGCAGGATTCGATCATTACACGTGCAGCCAAAAAAATGCGCAGTGATGGCAATTTAGTCATGACGTGGTCGCCGCTACTTCTGCGCCGCGAGCTTGATCGCTGGTTGTGGAAAGAACAACCGCACTTGAACGTCAAACAGTTATGGGAATATCTCTGCAAATATTTATATCTGCCCCGGCTGCGCGATGAAAATGTTCTGCTGGATGCAATACGGCAAGGCGTGAATTCACTCACGTGGACGGATTTCTTTGCTTATGCTTCGGGTTTTGATGAAGCCTCGGGTCGCTACCTGGGCTTGGTCACCTCCAAGTTTCCACAAATTACGCTGGATAGCTCCAGCGTGTTGGTGAAGCCGGAAGTCGCGGCGAAACAGTTGGACGCTGAAGCGGCGGCACAGGCAGGTCATGTCAGTTATCCGACCGGCGTCGAAAAAGAAAGGACTGTTGTCAGTGACGACAGAACAACAGCAGTCTCAGGTGGCGACAAAACCACGCCCAAAGCGTCTCTCCCACCCAAACGTTATCACGGCTCGGTTCAGCTTGCCCCGACTCGGCTGGCACGAGATGTCGGCCAGATCGCCGAGGAAGTCATTCAACATTTGACCAGTCTCGTCGGCGCCCAAGTTGAAATCACACTGGAGATCACCGCCGTCGTCCCCAATGGCGTGCCGGAAAACGTTGTGCGAATCGTGACAGAAAACGCCCGAACTTTGAAGTTCAAGACGCAGGGGTTTGAGATCGAGTAGCGCGGCGAAAGCGATTGGTTTGAATTTTTCGTTTGAAATTCTGCCGCGGCTCGTTCCTGGCACTTGTTTCATCCTTTCCATTTTCCCCCTTGTTTTCAAAAACATTTCTGATTATTTTAAGAGCATAGAGCAAAGCGCTCAGCGCCAGAGTCTATGAGAAATTCGGCCAAAGCGCTGATTATGTCCGGCAGGCGGGATTTGATCCGATTCAGCAGGAGCAGATGGTGCAGCAATATGTACGGAAGCATCAACGCATTACTCGGCAGGAAGCAGCGGAGCTTTGTCGCATCACCTCCGATCAAGCCAAGGGCCTGCTGGCAAGTATGAGCCGGAGGAAGCTTTTGATGAAACGGGGATTGCGTAAGGGTGCTTTCTACGAAATTGGCCAAAATTTATGAGCGCGTCCATAAAAATATGGACGCGCCCATAAATATGGGCGGTGCTTACAGATATGTTGCTCCGCAAACCAGCGTAATTAATTAAAAAACAAACGCGCGTGTTTCAGAAACACGCGCGCGTGAAAAATATGAGCGCGCCCATAAATTACAGGCGAAGACAAAAAAGCGTGAGCAGAAATGGGTGTCGCCACCGAACATCTCCACAACTTGGTCGCTAAGCAAGTGGACGACCGCGCTGTGAAAAAGGTTTCGACGCAATAACGTGATTCTTACAAAAGGGACTTCTCATGCTCCATCGCACCATCTCCATCACAATCACCATTATCTTACTCAATCTCTCCCTCTTCGCGCAACCGATTTCCAAACCACCTGCCGCCAATCTACAAGCGCTCGCCAAAGAGTTCTTTGCATGGCGCGTCACAACGCAGCCGGCCTCATACGATGACGTGAATCGCGTTGAGAGACTGGATAGCTGGACGCCGGATTTCTCATCTGCGGCGTTGCGGCAACATGACGAGATGCAGAAAAAATTCCACGACCGGCTCGATGCGCTCGATCACAGCGGATGGACGGTGGCGGATAGCGTCGATTATCTCTTTCTGCGCGCGGCGATTGAGCGCGTGAATTACGAGCTGAACATCGTGCGCTCGGCG
>JBOHQZ010000948.1:0-2870 GCA_050732275.1 bacterium | reverse complement strand
ACTCCGATGATCTCGAGGTCGGCGAATGGGTGTTGGCCATCGGCAATCCTTTCTCGCTGCAGTTGCAACACTCGGTGACTGCCGGCATCGTCAGCGGCAAAGGCCGCAATCAAGTCGGCATCGGCGACATCGATTACGAAGATTTCATTCAAACCGACGCGGCGATCAACCCCGGCAACAGCGGTGGCGCGCTGGTTAATTTACGCGGCGAGCTGGTCGGGCTTAACACCGCGATCGTGGCTAACAGTTGGGGCGGCGGCAATCTCGGTATCGGTTTTGCCATTCCCATCAATCTGGCCAGGCTGATTATGGATCAGCTCATCGCCACCGGAAAAGTTATCCGTGGCTGGCTCGGTGTGAGCATTCAAACGGTGGATGAAAACATGGCGAAAGAAATGAAGCTGCCTTCGACCGAAGGCGCTTTGGTCAGCAACGTTTTCAGAAATTCGCCCGCAGAAAAAGCCGGTTTGCAAGACGAGGATTTTATTGTTGAATTTGACGGCAAACGGATTAATGACAGTAACCAATTGATGCACCTTATCGCCATGTATAAACCCGGCGCGCGTCTGGCAGTCAAGTTGATTCGTGGCGGCCGTGAGAAAACGCTCACCGTTACGCTCGGCGAGCGTTCCGAGCAGGTCGAATTGAGCGCAGCGCCCTCCAGCAAACCGGAGAATGGCCTGGGTTTGGAAGTCAAAACTTTGACCGAGGCGCTGGCGCGTGAGTATGAAGTCGAAGCGGAAGCGATAGGCGTATTGGTCACCGGCGTTGCCGAAGGCAGTTTGGCGGAAAAAGAAGGCATTCAAGAAGGCGATCTCATCCAGGAAGTGAATCGCGAAGCCGTGCGCAATGCCCGTGATTTCAACCGGACCGTCAACGCGCTTAAGGCGGGCGAAACCGTGCTGCTGCGAATAATGCGCGGCGAAAATAAATTCTTTGTTGCATTAAAAGCAGAAAATGATTAAATTGCCAAGCTTTGGATAAGGCGTGGAAAACATGGATTAGTGGATTGATGGATTGTTGGATCGATGGGGTAATGAGATTTGCAGAACCCCATTACTCCAACCATCGAGCGATCCATTAATCCAACACTCTGTTACCAAATTCGAGGGAAGTGACCCAATGGATCAGAAGAAACTGCAATATTTCACCAAAAAGATTTTGGAAGAGCGGGATCGCATCAACGCGGCGCTGTCACATAACGAAGTCGAATTCGAAGGCACGACTTCGACGCGCAGCGCCGAGTTCGAGGAGGCTTCGCGCCTCGATCGCGATCGCGAGTACATCTCCGGACTGCTGACGATAAATACCGAAGAGCTTTCGGATATCAACGAAGCGCTGAAGCGCATTCTCGACGGCTCTTTCGGCAAGTGCGTCGATTGCGGCAACGACATACCGGAGTCGCGCCTGGAAGCGATGCCGAGCACATTGCGTTGTCTCGATTGCCAACGACAAAACGAGCTTCGTCAGGAGTTCGCCGAAGATGATAAAGATACACCAACTCCTACACCACCGCTGTGAGCGGAAGGCATGGTGCAGAGGGCATAGAGCAAAGAGTGTCACTTCGCTCTTTGCTCTATGCTCTCCGTCTCTGCTCCCTGCCATCATGTCAGATGTCTGCAAAAAAGGCCAGATTTTGCCATCCTGCGTCTCTTACGCTGAAAAGCTTTAAACCCTTCATAAACAGATAAAAACCCTACTCGAAACTGTTGGCATATCATTTGTATATTCTCTCCATGAGCTAATAAAATTTGGAAAAGCTTTGACTGTGTCCGTAGAAAACACGGCGGTCTACATTTTTTATATGAACTTGATTTCAGAACTTGATTAAAGCTGGAGACTTTTGCAATGGGCAAAATTATTGGCATTGATTTGGGAACGACAAACTCTTGTGTAGCCGTGATGGAAGGCGGCGAGCCGGTGGTTATCGCCAACTCGGAGGGTATGCGCACCACGCCTTCTGTGGTGGCATTCACCAAATCCGGTGAACGTCTGGTCGGCCAAGTGGCCAAGCGGCAAGCCATCACCAATCCCCGCAATACGGTTTATTCCATCAAACGCTTCATGGGCCGCCGTCTTAGCGAAGTGAGCCGCGAGCGCAGCACGGTTCCCTATGAAGTGGTTGCGACCAAAAATGATGTTGCCGTCGTCCGGATCGGCGACAAGGAATACACGCCGCAGGAAATTTCCGCAATGATCTTGCAGAAGATGAAACAGACTGCGGAAGACTATCTCGGCGAAAAAGTCACCGACGCTGTGATCACGGTGCCGGCCTATTTTAACGACAGCCAGCGCCAGGCGACCAAAGAAGCGGGCGAAATTGCCGGCCTTAAAGTCCGCCGCATCATCAACGAGCCGACCGCGGCTTCGCTGGCTTATGGCTTGGACAAAAAGAAAGATGAAAAAATCGCGGTGTTCGATCTCGGCGGCGGCACGTTCGACATCAGCATTCTCGAGATCGGCGACGGCGTTTTTGAAGTGAAAGCCACCAACGGCGACACGCATCTCGGCGGCGATGATTTCGACCAGCGCATCATGGATTGGCTGGTGGCCGAGTTCAAGCGGCAGGAAGGCGTCGATTTGGCCAAAGATCCGATGGCGGTACAGCGCTTGAAAGAAGCGGCGGAAAAAGCCAAGTGTGAGCTGTCGACGGTGATGCAAACCGACATCAATCTGCCGTTCATTACGGCGACCGACACCGGCCCCAAGCATTTGCAAATAACGCTCTCGCGCGCCAAGTTCGAGCAGCTTTGCGACGATCTGTTCGAGCGCACGATTCCGCCATGTGAATCGGCGCTGCGCGATGCGGGCTACACGGCGGCCGATATCGACGAGGTGGTTCTGGTCGGCGGTGCGACGCGTATGCCGCG
>JBOHQZ010000947.1:0-2871 GCA_050732275.1 bacterium | reverse complement strand
TCAAGATCGAGCGCAAGACCGGGGCGGCCGGCACTTACGTGCAAATTGCCACGGTCGGGACCAACGTGACGAGTTTTTCAAACCTCTCGGGCCTAAGCCCGAACACAATGTATTTTTATCGCATCCTCGCTTACAACGCCGGCGGCAATTCGAGTTATTCAAATGAAGCAAGCGCCACGACGTTGGCAGGCCCGCCTGCCGCTCCGAACGGCTTGACCGCCATCGCGGTGAGCAGCAGCAAGATCAATCTTGCGTGGGCGGATAGCGCCAACAACGAGGATGGGTTCAAGATCGAGCGTAAGGCCGGTGCGGCCGGCACTTACGTGCAAATTGCCACGGTCGGAGCCAACGTCACGACCTTTTCGAACCTCTCGGGCTTAAGCCCAAACACCGAGTATTTCTATCGAGTTCGCGCTCATAACGCCAATGGCAATTCGGCTTTTTCAAATACGGCGAGCGCGACGACGCTGGCAGGCGCGCCTACTGCGCCGAGCAGCCTGACGGCAACTGCTGCGAGCAACACGCGGATCAATCTCGCGTGGACCGACAATTCCAACAACGAAGACGGCTTCAAAATCGAAATCAAAGCCGGCCCATCTGGCACATACACGGAGATTGCCGCGGTCGAGGCGAATGTGACGAGCTATTCGAGCACGGGCTTGGAGGCGAGCACCCAGTATTTTTATCGCGTGCGTGCTTACAATACGGAAAGCAATTCCGCCTATTCCAATGCAGCGAATGCCACAACGCTGTCCGATCCACCGGCAGCGCCAAGCGATTTGACGGCAACCGTGGTGAGCGATACCCGGATCGATCTAACGTGGCAGGATAACGCGAGCAACGAAACCGGCTTCAAGATCGAGCGCAAGCTCAACTCGGCAGTCACGTATTCTGAAATTGCCACGGTCGGCGCGAACGTGACAAGCTATTCGAACACGGACTTGGCCGCGAACACAATGTATTCTTACCGAGTGCGCGCCTATAATACGGGTGGAAATTCGGTCTATTCCGATGTCGCCAGCGCCACGACATTGCCGAATCCACCGGCCGCGCCGGGCGGTTTAGCCGCCACGGCGGTGAGTAATAGCCGGATCAATCTCTCTTGGCAGGATAATGCGAACAACGAGCTTGGCCATATTATCGAGCGCAAAGCCCCTGGCGGTGCTTATGCTGCCATTGATACGGTCGGCGCGAACGTGAAAAACTATTCGAACACCGGCCTGGCCGGAGGCACTCAGTATTTTTATAAAGTGCGCGCTTACAATGCGGGCGGCCAATCCACTTATTCCAACGAAGCGAATGCGACGACGCATCCTGATCCACCGGCCGCGCCGGGCAATTTGGCGGCAACTGCCGTGAGCAATACGCGAATTAATCTCACGTGGATGGACAATTCAAGCAACGAAGGCGGCTTCAAAATCGAAATCAAAGCCGGCGCAACGGGCACGTATGCTGAAATCGACACGGTCGGCGCGAACGTGACGACCTATTCGAGCACAGGCTTAAACGGGAGCACTCAGTATTTCTATCGTGTGCGCGCTTTCAACATCACCGGCAACTCGAGCTACACTGATGAAGCCAACGCTACCACGCTGCCCGATCCACCGGCCGCGCCAAGCGACTTGCAGGCAGCCGCGGTGAGCAACACCCAGATCAATCTTACGTGGACGGATAACGCCGCCAACGAGGAAGGCTTTAAGATCGAACGAAAGCTCAGCTCGGCGGCCGCGTATACTCAGATTGCCAAGGTCGGCGCGAATGTGACGACCTATTTGAGCATCAACCTAAGCCCGAACACCGATTATTCCTATCGGGTGCGCGCTTACAGTATTAACGGCCATTCGGGTTTTTCAAACGTAGCGAACGCCACGACGCTGCCGAATCCACCGGCCGCGCCGGGCGGTTTGGTCGCCACCACGGCAAGCAAGAATCAGATCGATCTCGTGTGGGCGGACACCTCCAACAACGAAGATGGCTTCAAGATCGAACGCAAACTCAGCTCATCTGCCACGTATACTGAAATTGCCACAATTGGCGCAAATGTGACAAGCTATTCGAGCAAGGGCCTAAGCCCGAACACGGCTTATTCCCATCGTGTACGCGCCTACAACACGGGTGGTAATTCGCCTTATTCCAACGCCGCCGGAGCCACGACGCTGCCGAATCCACCGGCCGCGCCAAGCGATTTGGCCGCCACGGCGGTGAGCAATAAGCGGATCGATCTTTCCTGGCAGGATAAGGCAAACACCGAGCTTGGCTTCATCATCGAGCGCAAAACCGGCGCAGGTGGAACTTATGCAGTCATCGACACGGTGGGTGCGAACGTGACGACCTATTCGAGCATGGGGCTGGCCGGCAGCACTCAATATTTTTATCAAGTACGCGCTTACAATGCAGGCGGCAATTCTGCTTACTCTAATGCCGCCAATGCCACCACGCCGATTGATCCGCCCGCCCCGCCGAGCAATTTGACGGCAACCGCAGTGAGCAACGATCAAATCAATCTTGCGTGGACCGACAATTCAAGCAACGAAGAAGGCTTCAAAATCGAAATCAAGATCGGCCCGTCTGGCACTTATACTGAGATTGCCACAGTCGGCGCCAATGTGACGGCCTATTCGAGCATGGGCTTGGTGGCAAGCAACCAGTATTTTTATCGTGTGCGTGCTTTCAACAGCACCGGCAGCTCGAGCTACTCTAATGAAGCGAATAATACGGCGCTGCCCGATCCACCGGCCGCGCCAAGCGGTTTGGAGGCAACCGCGGAGAGCAATACCCAGATCGATCTCATATGGACGAATAATTCGGCCAACGCCGACAGCTTCAAAATCGAACGCAAACTCAACTCGGCGGCCACGTATACTCAGATTG
>JBOHQZ010000946.1:0-2872 GCA_050732275.1 bacterium | reverse complement strand
TCAGGATGACGACATTGACCTGGGCGTGAGGTATGGGGTTTTTGCCGAAAAAAATCAGCAATTGGCCATTGCCAATCACATCTATGCACAAGTGCTTTATCAGCATTTCGAGAAAGATTTGAAAGGTCTGGTTGTCGATGAGCTTGTCGAGGGTGCGCCGTTTTTGGCGGAGGGCGACCGGCTTGATTTCAACCAGGTTTTGGAAAAATTCCAGACCATTATGAAAGCCAAAGGCGCCGCGCTCGTCAAGCATCCGAATTTCAAGGAGGCCATGGCGCCGCTTCTGTTTTTCAGTTATCTCGATCTGTTGGTCAATGGCAGGGGCTGGACTTTCAAGGAGGTACAGTCCGGGGAGGGCCGCATCGATGTGGTGTGCTGCTATGGTTCGCAAAAGGAAGTGGTCGAGCTCAAGCTGTGGTACGGCGCGCGTCGTTACGGGGAAGGATTGGAGCAGTTGACGAAGTATTTGGAAAGCGAAAACCTGGATCATGGCTATTTAGTTGTGTTCGACCGGCGAAAAGTCAAAAGGAAGAGTTACACTCATCGCGAGCACGTGGTGGGCGACAAACGTATTCAAGCCTGGGTGGTGTGAATGAAAGCGAGAGCAAGTCCTTGTGTTTGGCCAAGGATTTGCGAAAGGTAATTGCCATGCAAATTGACGAAAAATTGAGAACCGAAAAGATCACGCCGGAGCTGATCGATTATATCGTGGGAAAAATCGTCCGGGAGATTCAACCGGAAAAGATCATTCTCTACGGCTCCTATGCGCGCGGCGATTATCACAAAGATAGCGATATCGATCTTTTTATTATCAAAGACGGTGAAGAATCAAGCCGCCTGCTCAGACGCAAGGTGGAGGCACTGCTCAGGGGAAGGCGATTTCCGTTGGATATTCGGGTGCGCAAATCATCGGAGGTAGAATGGAATTTCCGTGCTCAAAACCCTTTTTACCTTTATCATATATTCAAGGATGGGAAGGTGCTTTATGACAAGAACGCCCGAATTGCAGAAATTGCTTAACGATTGGTTGGCTTTTGCAGGAGAAAACCTGCAAGTCGCTAAACATGGGATGAAGGCAGATTTCGCTCCTTATCACACCATTTGTTTCATGTGCCAGGGAAGCGCAGAAAAATACTTGAAAGCCTATTTGATTTCGAGAGGCTGGAAACTCAAAAAGATTCACGACCTCGATGAGTTAGCGGAAGACGCCGTTGGGTATGACAAAGACTTCGCAGAACTTTTTCCTTTAGCGGAAATTTTGAATGAATATATTGCCGAAGGCCGTTATCCGGGCGACTTGCCTTTTGAAAACATTGGCGAAAACGAAGCCAAAGAGGCCATCGAAGCCGCCGAGAAAATCGAGCAATTTGTGTTGGGGAAGCTAGACGTTGTTGATCAATTCAATTCGGAGAATGTTGATCGACCTTCTTCCGATATCACCCCACCCGCCTCTGAATAAAACTCACCTGCAAGACACATCGCGTTCGATCACTTCTGCCGCTTGCGCAACAACGCACTTGCGGTGAACAACGCCAACTCTCGGAAAAGCTCTTCGGCTTGGGCTTCCTTCTCTTCTGCAGAAAGGACAAGATGTTTTTCAACCCGCTGTGTCATTTCCTGCAATCTTGGTGAATCCGCCGTCGGCGCCAGGTGCTGCAACAGCAGCCGGTGCGCGCCTTTGCGCTGCATGACTTCCAAGCCATCTAAAATTTGGCGGTGCGGCGTGCCTTCCCAAATTTGCAGAATCATCGCTTCGCGCAGCCAGCGCTCGACGTGATATTCTGCCAATGTGCCAATCCCGCCATAAACCTCCATCGCCCATTTGGCAGTTTGCGCGGCGAACTCGGCCGTCCAATATTTGGCAAGGTGCGCCACGAGCCGGAATAAATGATAACGATCCGAATACGGCGGCGTCTCGCGCCAGACCTCGTTCAGCAGTTGCACGGATTCCCACGCCAGTGCAAACGCCGACTGCAAAGCGGCGAAGCGATCCTCAAATTGTTTTCGCAGCAGCGGGTGCTCGATGATGGGCTTGCCGAAAGCCGTGCGGCCTTGCGCGTAGTTCAAGGCGTCACTCATTGCCCGCTGCGCCAATGCCACGCTCGCGATGCTATTCGCAACGCGGGAGAGATTCAACACTTCGAGAATGAGATAAATGCCCCATTCAGCCTTGCCAAGCAGATAAGCCTCGCTGTTTTTCAACTCCACTTCTCCCGTCGGCACCGAGCGCGTGCCGATTTTGTCTTTGATCCGGCGAATGAAATAATTGAGGCTGCCGTCTTCCCGATGCCTCGGCAGCAGAAACAGCGCGAGGCCGCGCACGTTCGGCGGCGCGCCTTCCGGGCGTGCCGCGACGACGGCCAGCTCTGCGCCAACATTGCTGGAAAAATATTTTTCGCCGTTCAGCAGCCATTTGTCGCCGGCGGGTTTGGCAATAGTTTCCACCGCTGCGCCGAGATCTGAGCCGCCTTTGATTTCCGTCATCCAGGTTGCGCCCTGCCACACGGTTTCGTCTTTTCGCAACATCTGCGGGAGAAAACGCGCTTGCAGATTTTCACTGCCGTATTTTTCGAGCGGCGCCGCGGTCGAGAGCGAAACGGTGTAGGGGCAATAAAGGCCGGGATCATAAAAAGAAGTCACGTAGCCGAGAAGATACGAAGGCAGCAGCGAGCGTTCTTCAAACGCGCGCCAGATCACGCCGGTTTGATAACCGCGTTTCAGCATTTTCCAATATTCCGGCGGAAACAAAATTTCATCCACGCGCTTGCCGAATTGGTTGAACATGCGCAGCCACGGCGTGCCGGCGCGGTCGACGTGATGAGAAATTGCCTGTCCGGCTTTTTCCCACCACGTTTCGTATTCCTGCAACGTT
>JBOHQZ010000945.1:0-2873 GCA_050732275.1 bacterium | reverse complement strand
CACCGGAAGTGCGGCGTGCTGCACGGCCATACTTACAAGGTCGAAGTGATCATCGAGGGCGAGAACAAGACCGGCATGATTCTCGACTTTGGCGAGATGAAGCTGATCATCCGTGGCGTGCTCGCCGAGTACGATCACCGCTCGCTGAATGATTTTCTCGAATATCCTTCGGTGGAAAATATTTGCGAGATGCTGCAAAAGCGCTTTCGCGAAAAATGGGAATTTCTCTTTACGATTCGCGTTTGGGAGGGCGAGGGAAAATGGGCGGAGTTATGAGAATGGAGTTATGGATCGATGGAGTATTGGAGTGATGGGCTTGTCGTGTTTTACGAATTATGTTTCAGGAGAGCTCTGTCATGAAATCATTAACCGAGTATCTCTGGTTCAACACGCCCAATCGGCGTGATTATATCAACATCACCGATAAAGTTGAAGAGTTAGTGAAAAAGAGCGGAATCAAGGAAGGTCTCGTCTTGGTGGCGGCAATGCACATCACGGCTTCAGTTTTTATAAACGACAACGAGTCGGGCTTGCTGCAAGACTATGACGATTGGCTCGAAGAGCTTGCACCGCACGAGCCGACTTCCCAATATCGCCACAACCGCACCGGCGAGGACAATGCCGACGCGCATCTCAAGCGGCAGGTCATGGGCCGTGAAGTGGTGGCGGCGATTACCAACGGCGAACTCGATTTCGGCCCGTGGGAGCAGATTTTTTACGGCGAGTTCGACGGCCGGAGGAAGAAGAGGGTGATCGTGAAGATCATTGGGGAATAGAGCTGCATCAAATTAATCGCCGTCTGCAAGAATGACTTTTTGATACCGCTTCTTGCCGGCACGCAGCAAAATCGCCCCCTCTTGAAAATCATTCAAGCCGATTTTTTCTTCAAGCGCGTCGATGCGCCGGTCTTGCACGTAAGCCCCGCCTTGTGCAATCAAACGCCGCGCTTCGCTTTTGGAGCTGGCGAGGCCGGCGACAACAAACAGATCGATGACGCCCATACCTTGCTGAAAGTTTTTCGCCGGCAGCGCAATTTGCGGGACAGCCTCTGAAGATGCGCCGTGGCCAAACAAAGCTTGCGTCGCTTGCCGCGCTTGCTGCGCTGCCGCCTCGCCGTGCACGTTCTTCGTCACTTCGTAGGCCAATATCGTTTTGGCTTGGCGCAAATCGGCGCCTTGCAGCGCTTCGAGTTTTTTAATCTCGCCAAGCGGCACAAAAGTGAAATACTTGAGAAATCGCCCGACGTCGCGGTCATCGACATTTATCCAATACTGATAAAAATCGTAGGGCGGGAATTTCTCGGCATCCAGCCAAACCGCGCCGGCCGCAGTCTTGCCCATTTTCTGGCCGCTGGCCGTGGTCAGCAACGGAAACGTAATGGCTTCGACCTCGGCTGCTTCGATGCGCCGGATCAAATCCACGCCCGCCAAAATGTTGCCCCACTGATCGTTACCGCCCATTTGCAGCGTACAGCCGTAACGGCGAAATAAGGTCAAGTAATCATACGCTTGCAAAACTTGATAATTAAATTCGATAAACGAAAGCCCGGCCTCCAGACGGATTTTATAAGCTTCCGCAGCTAACATGCGATTAACGCTGAAATGCCTGCCGATGTCGCGCAAAAAATCGATGTAATTCAAATCAAGCAGCCAGTCGGCATTGTCAACAAAAAGCGCCTGGCCGGCCTCGAAATCGAGAAAGCGCGCGAGCTGTTGTTTGATTTTTTCGCCGTTGGCGATGATCTGCTCGCGGGTGAGCATTTTGCGCATCTCGGTTTTGCCGCTGGGGTCACCGACCATCGTAGTACCGCCGCCCAAAATCGCAATCGGCTTGTGGCCGAAGCGTTGCATGTGGGCGAGCGCCATGATCGGCACCATGCTGCCGGCGTGCAAGCTGTCGGCAGTCGGATCGAAGCCGATGTAGCAGGTCACTTTCTCTTCGGAAAGTTTTTGGCGCAGCACGGCTTCGTTGGAAACCTGTTGAATAAAACCGCGCTCGGAAAGTTCGTCGTAGACGTTTGGCATAAGTTTATTGGGGAGAAGTGGCAGTCCATAGTGGCAGTTGCACTAGCAGTGGCAGTTCTTCACAAACACTTACTGCTTCTGCAACTGCAACTGCCACGCTTTTTTAAAAATTTTCGAACTTTAAATCGACATGCGCCGCGCTCGGAACAGGCGTTTGGTTTCGCGCTCGACGTCGCGTTTGGCGATGGCCTCGCGTTTATCATATTGTTTCTTGCCCTTCGCCAGCCCCAATTCAACCTTGACTTTGCCGCGCTTGAAATAGAGTTGCAGCGGCACCAGGGTCAAGCCGGTTTCTTTGGTCTTGCCGATGAGCCGGCGAATCTCGTTGCGGTGCAATAGCAGCTTGCGGTCGCGCTCCGGATCGTGATTGTTGATATTGCCGTGCGAATACGGACTGATGTGCATGCCGTGCAGCCACACTTCGTTATTGCGCACGTCGGCATACGAATCTTTGAAATTCGCGCGGCCCTCGCGCAGGCTCTTTACCTCGGTGCCGGCGAGAGCGATGCCGGTTTCATACGTTTCCAAAATCTCGTAATTGTGCCGGGCTTTGCGATTTTGCGCAATCTGATTTTTTTGTTCGGGCTTTGGCATGCTGATAATGAAAACGCTCGGGGTATTCGGATTTTCCGAATCGCCCGGATAAAAAATCTTTTTATTTCATCAAAAGAAAAGCCAGAATTAGTCAATTCTGGCTTTCAAGTGCCGAAGGGGGGAGTCGAACCCCCACGGGCATACGCCCACTGCGCCCTGAACGCAGCGCGTCTACCAGTTTCACCACTTCGGCTTGTATCAATTACATTTTTAATTCGCCCACTGCGTCTCCCGATTCTCGGGACGCCCCGATTT
>JBOHQZ010000944.1:0-2879 GCA_050732275.1 bacterium | reverse complement strand
GGGCAGGACTACTGATATGAATTAACTGAGCCATTGCGAGCGGAGCGAAGCAATCCCTCTCGCGCCAACCGAAAAATTGCTTCTTTGCTCCGCTTGTTTTTCGCAATGACTCGTTCGTAGTAGCGCCTTCAGGCGTTTAACTCTTGCCGGAGCGCCACGCCTGAAGGCGAAACTACAAACTAAAATCAGCGTTTCTCGCTTGCGGCCACGACCAGCTTTTCAATGACGGACACCACCATCAACTCCGTTTGGCCGCGCGGTTCTTTGGCGCGGTTCAATGCCTTGAGCTTCTCATCTTTCCAGGAAGCGGCAGCGGCTTGATTCTGCTCCAGAAATGTTAGCGCTTCCAAGCCGAGGCCGGAGATTTCGGATAGGTCTTTTGACAACGATTCGATTTCAGCCAACACCGGCGAGGCTTTGATGATGGGCAGCAGCGCTTGATGATTATCCCGCCAAAGCCCGAGCGCAAATTTAATCGGCTCCGCGCTCGCGTGATTTTGCTGGCGCTTTGCGAGGTAGTCATCGACACTACGGCGAAATTTTCTTGCAACGGCGGCATCCGGCCGGGCCGCATCAACTACGCGAGTGAGCGGCGAATACGAAGTGTGCGGCCGCAGCCGGCCGCGGTTGTAAACCTTCACCGGCTCGATCACGTCGACAAAATTTTTAAGCGCGGTGATGTCTTGGTTGCGCGTCAAGCGCCGGAGCATCATCGCATAATTTTTTTCGTGCGTCATGCCGTGCTCTTCAAGTTGAAAGCTGATCGTCTCCAGGCGGCGATACATGTCATCAACATTATTCACGCTCTGCGGCGACCAGAAGCGCTCGGCAATCGCGGCGGTGCGCGGCCAGATGCGCGAGTCGACGGTTTCCGGTGAAACGTACTCCGCCCACATCGTGGTTTCGCCCCCGAGAATTTTCTTTTTCTGCTCGTCATTCAGCGGCAAATCCGCCGGCAGCGGATCGTTGAGATAATGAAAATCCGTGGGCTGGATCAAATCGATATAATAGCCGTTGGAGAGCAGGCTTTGATAACCCTGCTGCGCCGCTTGCGTCATGGACTCGCGGCCGCGCCAGGATTGGATGACGATATTGGTCGGCATGCTCTTGTGCAAAATCTCATCCCAACCCACCATGACCTTGCCATGCTTGGTAAGAATCTTTAGCACGCGCTGGTTGAAATGCGCCTGCAGCGCCGCATTGTCCGCCAGATTATGCTTTTTCTTGAAGGCCTGAATCTCGGCGCTCTCGTTCCAATGTTTGGCTTCATGATAATCGCCATGCTCGATCTCATCACCGCCGATGTGGAAATACGGATCGGGAAAGAGCTTGCTCATTTCGCCAAAAAGCTTGTCGAGAAATTGGTAGGTGAATTCTTTCGTCGGATTGAGCACCGGATAAAAAATTCCCCATTTTCTCTCGATTGAATAGGGTCCGGGCGCACTGCCTAATTCCGGATACGCCGCGACCCACGAGGTGGCATGCCCCGGCACGTCAAATTCCGGAACCACTCGAATGCCACGCTCGCCGGCGTAGGCAATCACGTCTTGGATTTGATCTTGCGTGTAATAAAAACCGTCCGATCCCTGCTCGTGCAGCTTCGGCCAAATTTTGCTTTCGACGCGGAAGCCTTGATCATCGCTCAAATGCCAGTGCAACACGTTCAATTTCACCGCGGCCATGGCGTCGAGATTGCGTTTAACGACGTCGACCGGCATGAAATGGCGCGAGGCGTCGATCATCAACCCGCGCCAGGGAAAGCGCGGGGCGTCTTCGATTTTTGCGGCCGGGAAATAATAGCCTTGTTCATCAACCGCGAGCAGTTGCAAAAAAGTCTCGAGGCCGCGCAATGCGCCAAGATCGGTTTGCGCCGCCAAAAGAATTTGCGCCGGCGTGATCGTCAACGTGTAGGATTCGTCTTCGCCGAGCTTGATTTGTCCCGGCCTTTCGCAATTGATGGTCAAGCCCGGGGAATCAACCGTGACGCCGGGACGGAGAAAATCTTGCGGAAAAAACAAACCGGTTCTTCCGGCCAAACGCCGCAAGGTTCGGGTGGCGCCGGAATAAAGCCGCGGCTCCGCATTGCCGGCAATGGCAATCTTGAAGGAATCCGTCAAATTGAATTTGCCCGCCGGAAATTCAATTTTCGCCGGCAGCGGCATCAATTCGGGTGTCATAGATTTCTCTTGCGCGAACAAGGCGGCTGAACAGAGCAAAGCAAGTCCGATGCAGATTATTAGAGCATGCTTATTATTCTTCATGCAAGCACTCATGAGCAGTCTCTTTTTATAATGAAATCCGTATAGAATTTCCCGCCGAGAAACACCGAGTACACCGAGATTCGCCGAAAAATTATTCGGCGACACTCGGCGACTTCGGTGAAGTTCAGCGGATCAATTTTCCTGTCAAGTAAAACTGATCTTTTTCAGATTTTGATAGATCACCAAAACCGCGACGCCGGCAGCGGCGAAGAAGAGCAGGCCGGCGCCGTAATTGCCGAAGAGCATTTTGCCAATTCCAAACAGGACGCCGTAGATCACTACGACGCCGCAGAGCCAGCTTACCAGCAATCGGCCAAAACCGGAGTCGCTCTGCACCTCGGGAAGCTGTTGAGAGATGGGCTTCCAACCGATGCCGCCAGGGTGTACTTTTCTATAAAACTGCAAGAGCGTTTTCTGCTCAACCGCCGGGGTGAGAAACGTGGCGAGCAACCAAACCACCGTGGTGCCGAGCACGACTGGATAGAGCGTGACCGGAGATTCAAAACCATAAGAGCGCGCGAGCGGATAAATGATGAGCGGGGCGATCATCGCCGAAATTTCAGACCAGGCGTTGATGCGCCACCAGAACCAGCGCAAGATGAGCACCGCGCCCATGCC
>JBOHQZ010000943.1:0-2881 GCA_050732275.1 bacterium | reverse complement strand
ATGGTTCGAGCAGAGCCATGCTGAGGGCCATGCGGAAGGCCGCGTCGAAGGTGAATTGATTGGCAAGCGTCTTCTCCTGCAAAAACAGCTTGAAAGAAAATTCGGATTGCTCTCGCAAGAGTTGAAAGCGCACTTGCAAAAGCTCGATAGCTCGCAATTAGATGCGCTTGCTACGACTTTGTTTGATCTGGCAACAACTGAAGACCTGCGCGCGTGGTTGACACAACCTGCGGCTTCGAGCCATCTTAATTGAGCAACAGCCCTTCGATGCTCTGGCGTTTTCTCGACACCGGCGCAAATGCCGGCGACTACAATATGGCGCTCGACGCGGCGATGGCGCAAAGCGGCGTGTGTAGTAAGCCAACTTTGCGCGTATTTCAATGGCAACCGGATTGCATCTCGCTCGGCTATCATCAAAATGCCGAAGAGATTGATTTGCTAAAATGCGAGAAAGAAGGCATTGATGTGGCGAGGCGTCCGACCGGCGGCCGGGCCATTTTGCACGCGCAGGAACTGACGTATAGTGTGGTCATCCCGGCGATGCACGCGTGGTTTGCCATTCTGCCGCTCGATCTTTACCGCCGCCTGAGCGAAGCGATCGCCGTGAGTCTCCGTTATCTCGGCGCCGAAGCCAGTTTTGCTCCGGGCGAAAAATTGCACGTCGATGGCCGGCCGTTGCGCATGGCCTGCTTTGCCAGCGCCGCGCGCAATGAGTTGCTCGCCGGCGGCAAAAAAATCGTTGGCAGCGCGCAACGCCGTTTTCGGCAAGGCACGCTGCAACACGGCTCCATCCTGCTCGATGAGGCGCACGGCAAGCTGCCGGATTATTTGACCGGTGATGAATCCGCGCGCGCGCTCGAGCGGCGGCGGCTCGCCGAGCACACCACGACAATGCGGAAGGTTTGCGGTCGTACGATAACTTTTGATGAAGCGGCTTCGGCGCTGCGTCGCGGCTTTGCCGAAGCTCTGCACATAGATTTTTATAACGGTGCGGTTATGCCGGAAGAAAACCAATTGGCGGAAACCTGGCGTGGCCGCTTTCAACTTTCGAGAACCAATCATTAAGGAGTCGAAGTTATGCGCAAGCAAATTATCCCGGTCGTGATCATGCTCGCCGCACTTTTTCTCTTCACGCGCGTTGAAGCGCAGGATTTTTCGCAGGAAACCATTGGTGATAACTACGATCAACTTAAAGGCTCGCAGCAAGGTCGTGATGCCTTTGATGAACAAATCGAATCCATTCTCAAGCTTTTCAGCTCGCTGGTGGGCAGCGGTTTCGTGAATACCGCCTCGCTGCACAGCATCGGCGGCGTCGATGTCGGCGTGCGCGGCGTGATTGCCAACATTCCAGATGAATTTAAAGACATCGTTCCGGATAATGTTCCCGATGTCCGCGATCCATTAAGTGGCACCAACACGGTTCCGTTTCCATTTTTGCACGCCAGTATTGGTTTGCCCGCCAATCTCGAACTTACGGCAAAGTTTTTTACCGTTTCCATTGCGGATAAGCCGAACAGCAATGTGACTTTGCTCGGCGGCGCGTTGAAATACGGCTTGCTCAAAGACGGTTTGACCACGCCGGCAATCACTTTGCTGGCTGGCTATCAAACCATCCTGGTGCCGGATGAATATGCGTTCGGCACGGTTTCAACGTTGAGCTTCAAGGGTTTTATCAGCAAAGATCTCGCTCTTCTCACGCTTTACGGCGGCGGCGGCATTGAGCGCACGGCTTTGACCATCGACATTCCCGGCGTCATTACGAGGGATTATGACCTGACTTATCCGAATGGCACCGTCGGTGTCAGACTTTCGCCATTACCGCTTTTAAAAGTGAATGCGGATTTAAATCTCGGCGCGGTCAATAATATTACCGTGGGCGTTGCGCTTAGTATTCGTTAAAAGCACATTTTTGCCATGAAGCGGTTGACGATTCTCGGCTCGACCGGCTCGATCGGCACGAATTGCTTGAACGTGGTGGAGACGCATCCCGATGAATTTGAGATCGCTTATCTGGCCACGCACAGTAATGTCGCGTTGCTCTATCAGCAGGCGCAGCGATTTCGGCCCCGTGCCGTGGTCGTCGTGCAGCCGCCACATGAGCAGGATTGGGCACGGCGTTTCAAAATTATCGGGGCCGAATACCTGACTGGCGCGGCAGCTTTGGCGGAAGTCGCCGCGGCAACCGATGTCGATGTCGTGGTCAATGCCGTGGTGGGTGCTGCCGGCTTGCCGGCAACTTTGCGCGCGCTTCGACAAGGCCATACGGTGGCGTTGGCAAATAAAGAAACGCTGGTCGTTGCCGGAGAATTGGTTACCGCTGAGGCCGTCAAAAACGACGGCCTGCTCATTCCTATCGATAGCGAGCATAGCGCGCTTTGGCAGTGCCTGGCTGGCGAGGCGCGCCATCGAATCGAGACGCTGATTCTCACTGCTTCCGGCGGGCCCTTTCGGCAGCGGCCTCAAGAGGAATTTGCGAAAATCACCGTGGCCGAAGCGCTGAATCATCCCAACTGGACGATGGGCCGCAAGATCACCATCGACTCCGCAACGCTGATGAACAAAGGCTTGGAAGTGATCGAAGCGCATTGGCTCTTCGGCGTGCCGGTGGATCGCATTCGCGTGCTCGTTCATCCGCAATCCATCATTCACTCGATGGTGGAATTTGTGGATGGCTCCATTAAAGCGCAGTTGGGCGTTCCCGACATGCGGCTGCCGATTCAGTACGCGCTGACGTATCCCGACCGCCTGCCGAACCAATTTCCGCGGATGGATTTTGCGCTCTCGCGCCAGCTCGATTTTCAAGAGCCGGACTTTGAAAAATTTATTTGTTTGCGCCTGGCTTACGAAGCTTTGCGCGAAGGCGGCACCGCGCCGGCCGTGC